>JAKLZD010000042.1 GCA_024256245.1 Candidatus Methylarchaceae archaeon HK01M | reverse complement strand
ACTGAAATGGCCGAAGATATTTGAAGACAAAGAACTCAGAATGAACCTGTTTAACCTATTCATTTACATTGAGATCGGCGGAACAGGCGGAGGCTGTTTCAGATATATGTACTCAAGATTCCTAAAGAAGGCAGCAGAGATCGTTGGTGGCAAAGCGCTTGAAGAGGCTTCAGCAATGTTTGACCAAGCTGGACGGAAATTTACTGAGATAGGATTAATGTTTGAAGACGCTGAAAAAATGCGGGACATCCATAAAAGTCTAAGCGCTGCCTCTGAGAAATTCCAAGAAATAGCTGAGATTGAAGAAAATGCCTATAATCGATTGACCAAAACTTGCAACAGACTTTGAGGTTAAGAGATTTGGGGCGATATATGTTTTACACGCACAAAAATGAACGTATAATCTCCCACCCTATTGGGGGAGGGGACGAAGCTATTATACCCTATTTAATGCTGTATTTGCCTTCTTGGCTGGAATATTCCAAGAATGGATTATTACCATGCTTCAAGATATAGCAGATACAATTCACGCTCGGATTCGTTCTTGATTATCAACCATTTATAGATTGTATGATATTAATTGATATACATAGATCAAGCATATCGAACCCTACTTCTTCGGGAATTGGACATGCAAGAAGTGCTGTGAAGTATAATAAAGCTTTATAGTTCACCATTAACATTCTTGATTAAGAGCTTTTTATGAAATCTAAGGTTATAGTTGTTCAAGTAAAGGAACCTTATCAGATGGTACAAAAAGGACGAATATTTTTTGCCAAACCCTCTAAACAAAACATTTTTTTTAAACCGAATTTGATTGTTGCTGAAACTACTTCCACAACAACCCCTTGTGAGACAAAAGGAACTGGATATAACGATCTTCTCTGACGATCTTGTCGGATCTGACGCTGTTGGTGCAAGCTATTTGGTTTATGATCCTTTTTCTGTACCACATTTAAAATTGGCTCAAGAGATAGGTCTAGGTGTGTATTAGACAGCCAAAAATGCGAGCTTAACCTTCGATTAATCCTATAGTTTCCTTTTGATGTAGATATCCCTCAACTTAATCATGATAAGGATCCAAATGATAGATAGAAATATGGATAATACCACTTTAAGTAATGAATTGAAGAAAGTGAGTACATAATCCTTTGTTCCAGGGAATAGGTCGATGGGTACGATAAGATAGAATATTATATAAGAACCTAAAAAGACGAGTAACCAAGCTACACCTATTATCCCCATCAAAGGAAGAAGTCTAAACCTCAAATTAAACACACCATGTTACCAGTGTCGTTATTACAGCAAGAAAAGCTGAAAAGGCAGAGAGCTTGAAGATATCTGACACAACTTCTCTTTCAGATAGAGGACCACCGATAAGTATCATCCTCACCAAAGTTGCGGGTGCGGAGGGGTTTTCAGATGCAGCAAGACGGCTATCTGGGAGGAGGATTGTTGGTCGGGTCTTTATATTTCTGTGCTCTATAAACCCTTTTATGCTAGATAAGATGAAGAATGAGTTCAGTATAGCAGGGAGGATAGCTATTATTGCGACGATCTCCACCCTACCGACTATAGCTATGGCGCAAAACATAGCACCCAAAGCTAAACTGCCAGAGTCTCCAGGAAATATCTTCGAAGGATGCTTGTGGAATATGTAGAATGCCAAAGAAGATGCGATCAATGGTATGGCTGCGACCATGATAGCATGATCTGGTCTCAATGCCAAAGCAAAGATCAATGGTATGGTAGTTATTACCATAAAGCCACTTAAGGCACCATTTAATACATCTATCATATTCGTTGCATTCGAAACTATCGGTACAGCCAATAGCACTAATAGAGGATAGATTATGGAAAGCCTAACGCTACCGAATATGGGAAAGATAGGATGAAAATTATAGGTTCTTAATAGAAGGATAGGTAAGCTCGCTAAGATGAGTAACCCAGGCTTTATTATCCCTCTATTGAATTTCATCCTATCGTCGATGAGACCTATTGACCCCGCTATGATGGTCACCAAAGCTATAGATAAAATCCTCAGGTCTCCATAAATGAGGTATAAGATCGATTCAACGATTACTAAAGAGAATAGTATGGCAGGTCCCCCCGGCCAAGCTACTTTGGGCTTACCTTGTTTATGGTGATCTTCGACTACCGATCCCTTTTTCGGCAGAGTTTTAACTAAAGCAAGTGTCAAGAGATAAGTGAGGGAGAAGGTAAAGGCAAAACTTACAGAAGCTAGTAAAATCAAATCAGATTGATTCATGCACCACTGTTTAGAGGAAGATGGATTTAAGCATAATTCAACTTTCAAAATAAATTTTTTTAATAAATAGGATCCTTTTTAGAAATCTTTAATTTAACGTAAAAATAAGATTAGGTTGGCCCATGTCTAAATCTAAGCTGGAGGCAGATGCAAAAGAGTTAAGCAAGATAGCCATAAAAAGTGGGGCAAGTAAGGCAAAACCCATCAAGGCTGAACAGATAGTTGTTGATGAGAGAGTCCTGCTAAAATGTAGGTACCCTCTTTGTATGTGGTATGGACAATGCTTGATGTGTCCTCCCTTTACCCCATCACCACAAGAATTTTCAAGATACCTTCAAAAATATAGATATGCAGTAATAGTTCAGTTCGAGTTTCCTTACCCAGATGAGTTGGCAACGAAGGTAAATAAGGATGCAACGCTACCCGATCTTTTTAGGGAGATGGGGCACAGGTTAGAAAAGTTTATCGATATAGCTTGGAAGGATTTTCAGAAGATAGTTTCGATCGTTGAGAGAGAGGCTTTTAACAGAGGATACTATTTTGCTACAGGTCTAGTAGCAGCTTCATGTAGGTTGTGTGACAAATGTAATCCAGATATGCCCTGTAGGCATCCTTTTGAGGCTAGGCCCAGTATGGAAGCAGTTGGGATAGACGTTTATACCACTATAAAAAAAGTAGGTTTAGAAGCCAACTTTGAGCCCCGTGATAAGATAACCTTAACTGGTCTAGTTCTTTTAGATTAATTAGATTCTCATAGGGCTCAAAGTTATATATGGGCTATTTGTAAGAGTGGTGAGAGTTGCAATGAAGATAAGCGAATTGAGAGATGGAATGAGGAGAATCGACATAGACGGTATAATTTCAGATATTCCTGAACCTAGGACTGTCACTTTAAGGACTGGGCAACAGGCAAGAGTAGCCGACTGCATCTTACAAGATGCTTCTGGCACGATAACATTATCCCTTTGGAACGATGATATAGACAAGGTTGAAGTAGGTTCTAAGGTAAAGATAGAAAATGGTTACACGAATAGTTTTAGGGGGGAAGTAAGGCTGAACGTGGGAAGGTATGGACATCTGATTATTCTGGAATAATCTAAGTTAATATTAAATCGAATGAGATAGCATAATAGCCTCTCCTATTTTTTCGTATAATATCAATAATATGAAATCGTGTTACAGGCAACCAGGTATCTGATGCGAAAGTCGATAGTTTATTTAGTTGTTGTTTATTATAAGGACGCCCCATTTATCTTATTTTTTATTTATATTGCTTCTGATAACCTCTCTTCCACCTTTTTAGAAAGTAGCTGAGGAATCTCTGGGAAGATCTCTTTCATCTGTTCCTCAGCTATCGCTGAAGCCTCGGCGAGAATCCTTTCTGCATCTTCATTTAAGACTTCAAAGCTCATCCGCTCTTCATCAGTTTGGCTGGCATTCACGATAACTTCATTGAGGAGGTGACTTATCTCTCTCATTCCATTCTCAGCTTCAGGAACTACGCTTGCTAATCCTGACTTGATATTTCTTATCACTGGAATGGTTGGGCCTATCGTGCTGGTTATATCACCTAAATCCTTTACCGTATCTAGCCTTAACACTATCTGCTCTAATGCAAGTTTTGATTGTGTAATCATCTTGTTCATCCTCCTAACCTCACTCAGCTCGTTTGCGAACATAGAAGCACGTTGCATATCACGCCTCTGAATGGATAAAACTACATTATTGAAGATTTTAAGGCCTCTCTCCCTAATCCTAGCACAAGCCAAGTCTAGTTTGGCTATCTGTGCTCGAATTTGTCTAATTGCCTGCTCTATCATTGGCTTCAAAGGTTTATTTGGTACGATGATCCCTCCTAACTTATGTTTTAGACTCTTAGACTCAACCTTATTCCAATTATCGATAAATCGGGTCATATTATTAGTCTCGAAATAAATTGTAATGGTGAATTTTATATGATTAAGATAATAACCCTTAACGAATTGGTTTAGTTTGGTTAACTATTAGAACTGGATTGCTATTCTTCTCGGCTTTAGGATATATTTTTGCAACTACTTCTTGAAAGAGTTTAATCTCCTCTTCAATTAAGAAACTTTTGATAAAGTGATTGATTAGAGTTTTATTTGCTTTGTGTAATAGTTGTTAAAGACAGAAAAACTAACGGACGGATGAATAACATTTTCCTATCAGCTACTTTACCTATAAATCTTGACTACTCATTTACAAAAAGGGTGTAGGAGCTTATCCCCTGCTCCAATAAGGTGGAAGACGAAGATTTACTTACCGTAAGGATACCATAGGGATAAATACTCTTAAGTAAAAGTAAAATATGGAGTTGAATTCAGAACTATTATACATGAGCGCCCTTATCCAGAGTTTTTACCTTTTGATTACAACTCATTGGTTAATAGATTCATAGTTATAATGGTAAAAAGATTATTATCCATACAGGTATCGCTATCATAGCCCAGATTCCTTTGTTCCATGCAAATACTTTAGATCCATCCAGAGGTGGGAAGGGGATCATATTAAACGCTGCAAGCCAGAGATTGATCAGATACCCTAAATATCCTATACTTGATAACAGTCCACCATAGCCTATTAAAGAGAAGAAGAATAGTGCGAAGAACATATTCGTAAGAGGGCCTACTAGAGAGATTATACCATTTTCTTTTCTGCTGATGCCGAGACCTAGACCGAAGGAAATTGGCACGATGTATACAGCTCCAGGAGCTGCGAAGATTATCTGTCCTCCTGAGACTAAAGCGAAGAATAAGGCAAGGACCAACCCTAAAGGCCAGATTCTGAA
>JAKLZD010000025.1 GCA_024256245.1 Candidatus Methylarchaceae archaeon HK01M | reverse complement strand
TTTCTGGCAGGAAATATGACAACGACCTTTGTCTCTTCGTGAGCTTCCTCTATCACCTCTTCCGCCTTTAACGCTTCATCAGTTTCCTCTGGCACATCAAGGTTGGATATATCCGATTCCATAGGTTCCCATTAGGAGGGTTTATTTTTAACTCTTTACCTGCACATACAAAGCTTAGAACTTCCTCTTGATGTGCAAAAATTTTAATGAAAAATGGTAGTACAGATTAAAGTAAAGTAATCTTTAGACTGTTGTTAGGAAGGAGTAATTTAAAGTTATTAACTTGGTGCAATAATCATCGCATCGGGGCAAGTTAGAGTAGTAGTGATATACATATCCTCTATCTGTTTTGAAATCTATTTTGGTGCCGGGAGGGGGTTTTGAACCCCCGACTTCTGTTCACGCAAGCGTGATCTCCAGATTATGAGTTTCGCCAAGATTCTGGCGCTCTAACCAGGCTGAGCTATCCCGGCTGGCCTCTACTTCTATCTTGGCCGTATATCTTTTAATATATTCACATAAATGCTTTTTTGATCTTGTCAGATTTCTAAAAGATGGGGCATCCTAAAAGTTGTACCATCTTGTGAAATGAAGCACAAAAGTTAATAATTCTTTAGGATTTTTAAGATAGAAGCCTCGGTAGCTCAGCCTGGTTAGAGCGCCACCTTGGTATGTAACTTATTGCCCAGATAGGTGGAGGTCGCGGGTTCAAAGCCCGTCCGAGGCTCCTATTAATGATCGAGTCGATATATTCCAAAAGGAATAATTTTACCAAAAAACTATTTATCATAGTGATTAAAGGAGACAAATTCGTATCAAGAGGAGTAGTATCATGTTGGAAGAACGGGGGGCTGAAAATTTAAGAACTTATGAGGAGATAAATCAGAAGATAAGGCAGGGCGATGCTGTAGTATTAACTGCAGATGAATTCATAAAAACCGTCGAGAGTTCAGGATTGGCGTCTGCTGCCAAAGAAGTCGATGTAGTTACTACAGGGACATTTGGGGCCATGTGTAGCTCCGGCGCTTTCATCAACTTCGGTCATGCCGACCCACCAATAAAGATGTTCAAATGCTGGCTCAACGATGTTCTAGCCTACAAAGGATTAGCGGCTGTGGACTGCTATATCGGTGCTACTGCCATTAGCGAGACGAGAGACTTCGAGTATGGAGGGGGGCATGTGATAGAAGACTTAGTTTCAGGGAAGGAGATCGAGTTGAGGGCCGAGGCTTATGGCACAGACTGCTATCCGAGAAGGTTCATCGAGACGGTCATAACCATAAACGATGTAAATCAAGCTATCTTGCTCAACCCAAGGAACGCTTATGAGAGGTATAATGCGGCAACGAACAGTACCGATAGGACTCTCCACACGTATATGGGCACTCTCCTTCCTCATTATGGAAATGTAAGTTACTGTGGAGCAGGTCAGTTAAGCCCCTTATACAAGGATAAAGGCTTTGAAACTGTTGGAATAGGTACTCGCATCTTTCTAGGAGGGGGGGTAGGTTACATAATAGGAGAAGGAACTCAACATAATCCCCAGAATCAATTGGGCACTCTAATGGTACGAGGAGACCTCAAAAAGATGAACAATCGATACTTGAGGGGCGCGACTTACTACAAATACGGTACGACTCTGTATGTAGGGGTCGGTATTCCCATACCGATCTTAAATGAGAGAGTGGCTGCCTCAGCAGCGTTAAAAGATGAAGAAATCTTTACTAAAATACTTGACTACGGTGTACCTTCGAGAAGTAGACCGACCGTTAAAAAGACTTCCTACGCCGAACTGAAATCTGGTAAAGTTGTCATCGATGATAGAGAGATAACATCTTCCTCACTCTCAAGCTTCAAGGTAGCTTCGGAGATAGCAAAGATCCTGAAAGAGTGGATAACGGATGGTAGTTTCCTACTCAATCGACCCGCAGAATTGATCACAGATCATAGGGAATTCAAGCCACTGGAGGTTAGGAGAAAGGAGCCTAGAGTTGGGGATGTCATGATTAGAGAGATAACCTTCGGCAATCCAACAGACGATATCCAGAGCATCGCGAAGATACTGATAGAGAAGGGCGTGGACCATTTACCGATCGCAGATGATGAAGGCAAGCTCGTTGGCATAGTTACCTCATGGGACTTGGCGAAGGCCTTGGCTCAAGATAAAAAACAATTGAATGAAGTGATGACTTCAAGGGTTATAACTGCAAGAGAAGATGAAGTGATAGACAAGGTCGTCCGTAGGATGGAGCAACATAACATATCTGGAGTGCCTGTTGTAGATGAATCGAAACATATAATTGGGATGCTGACAACAGATCATCTCTCAAGAAAGCTGATTAGGAGGCCTCTACTATGAAGCTGAGGCTCATTTATTCTCCCGAAAACGTGCAGAGACCCATTCTGTCGGAGATTATACAAAGAACAAACGTTCCAATAAATATTCTGAAGGCAGAAGTCAAGCCGAATAGTGGGGAGATGTTGATCGATGTCCTTGCAGTAAGAGAAAAATTGAAAGAAGTCCTATCCCTTTTTCAAAAAGCTGGGGTGGAGGTCAAAGAAATCACTCGAACTCTTGAAATCGATCACTCAAGATGCATATCTTGCGGAGCCTGTGTCTCGCCATGCCCAGTTCAGGCGATCACCCAGGATGAAAATTGGGATATAATCTTTGATGAAGAGAAGTGTATTGGATGTAGAAT
>JAKLZD010000008.1 GCA_024256245.1 Candidatus Methylarchaceae archaeon HK01M | reverse complement strand
CTTCAAGTTCATACAGAGTACCTCTCTCTTTCCATTGGCTGATGGTCCAGTTCTGACAGTGAATACACCTCATACTGCAACCCAGAGTGAAGACAGTGAAGGATGGTACAAGTTCAGGCTCTTCTCCATAATGGTCAAACATGGTCGAGACTCGGACGTCCATACTGCAACCACAGTACCTCGTTTCGCCTCTTAATCTATTGACCGCACATGCATGCATGCAGAACGTACACCTCTCGAGTATCTTCTTTGCCAATAAGATCTTTAGGTCCAGTAGACTCCTATCGGCAAGATCAACCTCTCTGCCAGAATCAACCTCTTGTACATAGTCCTTGAAATCTTCGACCATCTTGTCATGTAAGTTCCACATTTCAGTTGTGCTTTTAGCTTGAAAATCTGAGGAAAAAGTCTTCAAGAGCTTGAACTTTGCCATCTTCTTATCTAAGATTATATCTAAGTATCGTGATAAGGAGGCTCTGCACTTCTTATCGTAGAGCACAGTTATAGAATCTGGGCGGAAAGCTCTCCACATTCTTACTAACCATCCTTATCTTACAAAATTTTCCATTACCACCATCTGATGAAACTCCTAGTATTGACCTCGCCCACTATATTGATCTTGAATCCACAGTTGGGGCACCTCTTATCCTCTGATAAATCGACCTTGAGGACATCGAAGCCCATCCTTCTTATTAGAAGATTCTTACAGTTTGGGCAGTAGGTATTTTCGCTCTCGCTCGCCACATTCCCTATGTAGACAAATTGCAACCCCTCCTCCTCAGCGATTTCCTTCACCTTTAACAGAGTTGCAAAGGGAGTTGCATGTATGTCTGCCATTTTATAGTGGGGGAAGAAGCGTGAGAAGTGTAGAGGGATATCTGCGCCCAAGTTGTCCTTTACCCATCTAACAAGCTGTCTTATCTCTTCCAAGGAGTCATTGATGCCAGGTATTACCAGGTTCGTCACTTCTATATGTGTGCCTTCCCTCTTCATCAATTTCGTTGCCAAGAGAACAGGCTCCAAACTACCCCTGCAATAAGTACGGTAGAAATCTTCGGTAAAGCCCTTTATATCGATGTTCGCAGCATCTATGTACTTGACTAAAGGTAGGAGGGCTTCCTCTGTAATGTAACCGTTTGTAACCAGTATATTTTGAACTTTATTATCCCTTGCGACCTTGGACGTTTCATAGACGAATTCGTACCAGAGGAGGGGCTCGTTGTATGTGTAGGAGATAGATCTAGAGCCCGATTCAAGAGCCGCCTTGACTAGTCCCTCAGGGGTGTTCTCATGGGAATAGACTTCTCCAGGGGATGCTTGGCTTATCTCCCAGTTCTGGCACCATGGACAGAATAGAGTGCATGATAGAGTCGAAATCGAATATGTATCGCTACCAGGCCAGAAATGGAATAAGGGCTTCTTCTCAATGGGGTCGATAGCCTCTGCTGTAGTTGTGCCGTAGATCAGGGTGAAGAGGGTCCTATCTCTGTTCTCCCTAACTCTACATACACCTCTCTTTGAGTTCTTTATAATGCAACCTCTTGGGCAGAGTTTACAGTTCACATCTGTACCATTAAGCCTCGTGTAGGCCATGGCCTCCTTTTTCATGATTTTATTAAATATTATAAGATCGTCTTAATAACCTTATTCAATCTATTTGAAAGGTTTGCGATAAAGAAAAAAATACCCACCTCTATCCACATCCTATGTCTGCAGATAAAAAAAAGGGATGGCTGATAGCCCCAGGACCGGCTTCAAAGGACTTGGCGGTGGGAGTGGCTGAGAGGTTGGGCTCAGACCTCATAGAGATTGATACCAAGCTCTTCCCAGATGGTGAGAGCTACTTCAGGATAATGAGTGATGTTATGGATAGGCGTATTGCTATAGTTCAATCGACCTACCCCCCCATCGACAGGCACATACTACAGTTATTGTTCTTGGCCCACAAGCTTAACGAGGATGGAGCAGAGGTTCATGTGATAGTCCCCTACCTTGCTTACGCTAGGCAGCATAGAGTTTTCCTTCAGGGGGAGATAGTGAGCTTGGGAGTCTTTGCCCGTCTGCTTAGGTCTGTAGGGGTTAGGAGGATAGTCACCGTCGGTATTCACAACGTAGAAGGGTTAGGCCTCTTCTCCATCCCTGCCTATAGTGTTTCGGCAATTCCTAAGATGGCTGAGTACTTCGATAAAATTTACAGCTTGAAGGAGGCCATAGCTGTATCCCCAGACCTTGGTGGGTCTGTCAGAGTGGAGGGCTTTGCAAGAGTGCTTGGAGTTGATTACTTCACCCTTTCCAAGGTGAGGGACAGAGTTACAGGTGAGGTCGTATTAAAGGAGATGGAGAAGGACGTTCAAGGCAAGGATGTGATCCTTGTCGACGATATCATAAGTAGTGGAAAGACCATAGAGCTGGCTGCTCTCAAGTTGAAGGATAGTGGTGCTAGGAGGGTATTTGCAACCTGCGTCCATCCCTTGCTGACTGGGGATGCCTTAGATAGGATAAAGAAGGCTGGTGTTGAGGAGCTTGTAGGGACGAACACTATACCGAGCCCCATAAGCAAGATCGATGTAGCGCCCCTTCTAGCATCTTATCTTTCTACTCTCTAAGTCATGTTGTGTTGGAAAAATCGTTGGGCGACGATTCTTCTTTGGCTAGAACTTGTAGATGGGCCACGAACGGCTCGAATTCTTGGGCGTACTTCTCAGCGATCTGGCTCAGGATCTTAAGATCTTCAACCTTTTCATATATAGATACAAAGATCACGTTAAAGGCTAGACTCGTCTTTGTTAGAGTGTAGAAATAGGCTTCAATTTCATCCACCCTAAAGATGCTTAACTTATAGGGATCTCTGGTGAAGAGTTCTGAGAAGTAGCCTATATGCTCCTTTAGAACATCGAAGGCATGAAGCACCGAATGGAAGATATCTCCATCTCTAATTTTTTCCTTGACTTCTCTGAGAAGGAAATCAAAGTACTTATCATATCTTTCTATTATCTTCGGCATGATGGGATAGAGGTTAAGCGAGTAGAGGAGGTAGTGAATGATCTCCTTTTCTATGGCAGGCTCTTTATCTTTAGCCTCTAAGATAGGATGGATCACCTTCTCTACTATTAGGTCCGAAATGTACTTGAAATAGTCCCTCTCTTCCTCTGCTAGATTGGGAAAATATTCCCTGACGAGAAGATCGTCCTTTGGAAGGGTTAGTATTGCGCTCATCTCCGTAGATAAACTCCAAGGATGGCTGGTAGTTACTCACTTACTATAAAGTTTTGTTAGTCCTTTTACAAGAATTGTGAAGCTTACATATTCTAAACGATCTTTCTCAATTAAGTCCAAAATTTTTCAAAATATCTGTGATGAGTATTCCTTATAATAATACGCGCATATTTGAATTTAAGAATATAGATTAATAGTCTACCCATCAACTATAATTCGTTATCGATAACGAATTATACACCATTCTTCAAGAAGCTTAGAATAAATTTCTCGTTAAAATTTCTTTTATGTGAGTTTTACCATCTATATATCAATGGAGACTTCGTTACCGGAATCGAGGAGAAAATTCTTCCTACTTTCAGGGGAAAGGAGCACCCTCCCTCAAGCCGAGTTAAGGGCCCTTGTAGAGGTTTACGATTGTAAGGCAAGGCTCGAGAAGATCCATAATCGTGTCTTCATCGTGGAAGGAAGATTCAGCCCAGATGCCATCTTGAAGAGGGGTGCCTATATCAACGCTGGAGGTCTCTTTCTATCTCACTGTAAGATGGAGGATATGGAGAGAAACATAAACTCTTTTGCCTTTGAAAATTTCATAGAGGGTTCTGTGGCCTTCTCTGCCTCCGTCTATAATCTATCTCATGAGCCCCTATCGGAGAAGGTAGAAGTCATGGTAGGCTCTGCTGTAAAAAGGAGACTCCCCAACGCCAGAGTCTCCCTTAAAAAGCCCCAAAAGATCGTTATAGGAATAATCTTCGAAAACAATCTTCTAATAGGAGTTTCAGACTACATGAGTAAGAAGGGCTGGGGGTCGAGGAGGCCTAGAACAAGACCCTTCTTCCATCCTTCTGTCCTCTACCCCAAGTTTGCAAGGGTGCTGGTCAACCTATCTCGTGTTAGAGAAGGCGAGGTTCTTCTCGACCCCTTCTGCGGCACAGGGAGCATCCTTATAGAAGCCTCTCTCATAGGAACCAAAACTGTGGGGATAGATATTTCCATGAAGATGTGCCGAGGAACCATGTATAACTTGAGGCACTACGGCCTCGAAACCCTTGGAGTGATAAATTCGGACTCCCTAAGACTCCCTGTAAGGCACACAGACGCCATGGCAACGGACATTCCCTATGGGAGGTGTTCATCGTCAAAGGGCTTGAAGACTAAAGACCTACTGAAAGAACTCATCTCTCAAGCAAGAGACGTAGTGCCCAGGGGAAGGTACTGCGTCATCGTCTATCCCAAGGCCATCGAACTGGATTCGCTAGAGAGCTTCAATGTAAAGGAAGACCATGAAGTCTATGTTCACAGGAAGCTGACAAGGGCTGTAACAGTCTTGGTGAGGCGGTAGGATATTTTAGAAAAGGACGTACCTGAGTTATAGGATAGAACTAATCACTTATTTCTGATCCTCGTTAGAATGTCTTTAAAAGTTAGGCGTATAATCTCCAAGTATAGTTACATTTTGTGCATCTGTAGAATTGAGTGGGCGGCTCATCACCACTTCTAGTTTGGAGGAACCACCAATATGCAGTCATATTGTCACATTTAGGACATTCTATAGTTGTGGTAGGTAATGTCTTAATTTCATCCGCTTCATCTCCAAGCACTTTTATGTGGGTTCTTGATACGCTTTCCTCAGGTTTAGCAGTAACCTTTTCTATTCTTGTGTAAAAACCACATTTGTCGCAGGCTAAACCAGGGAATAATATGCCACCAATCTTAATCTGTTTAAACTTAAGCTTTGTACCACATTTTTTACAGAATTGCATCTCTTAAATCATTCCTCCCTTTTATCACCCAAATTTCTTTTTACTTCTGAGAGCATTTCAGCTGATCTTTCTACTGCTTTTAAACTGCTGGAAACCAAGACATCCCCCGGTTCGATAATCTTTGTTTGAACTCTCATGGTAAGTCTATTTAACAATGGATGTTGTTTTATAACACCTGCAAATACTATCTTCTCATCTTCTAGAAGTTCGTGATGGATTACCTCAGGTATAGATATATCCTCATCCTCTATATTTATAAGTAATGTCTTATTAGCGTTGGAAAGTACTTTGAGCTCCATTGGTTAGTTATCATGATCGAAGCAAGTTAATAAGAATTTTCCTTTTAAGAGAGAAGCTATTATATTTACTCATATAAATCAAATTCGATCTATAATTTGTTACTTCTGGTAAAATTCACCGAAGTCGGACGCAAGCTTCCTCTCCTCAATCAACCCACAATTCATGCATTTTATTTTATGATCTAACCTTTCGGTACTCCCTCCACATAAGCTACAAGTAGTATACATTACACCACTCCCATTGTCATTAATAGACAGATGGATAATAGAATTTTCATAACTTGTAACCTTGGCTTTGACGATATCACCAAGCATTAATACCGTTCTTTTTCTTCCACTTTTCCTAGGAGATCGCCCCGACCTTAAAATTAGCATTCCTGTAAATCCACTAGAACTTCTCCTATCATTGATATAATAAATTCTTATGTTAGCTATGTTGCCTTGTACCGCCTCTACTTGTCCTATAACGTTGTCCCCAACTATTGGTATATTTTTTACCTTCCGTGATGGTTCTATCTTAATTTCCCTTCTCTTAATGTCATAATCCGCTATACCCAGTCTCAAAGCCCTGATCGTATCCTTATCAATATAAGCCCCTTCACTAGCGTTAAACTCCTCTATAACAGCAAGTTTATCTCCTGGGGTTGTTTTCTTCATTTTTCCTAAATTTGATTGATTAGTTGTCAAAATCATAGAGGGTATCTTAATATCTACTTATAAAGTGATCTTTAAACCCATCTGCTTCTTTGGAAGATTTTTCCGCACCCCTTTCCATCTAATATATCGAAGAGGGCTTCTGCTTGAGGTACTGCCAGAACAGGTTTAGTGAATTTTTCCCCACCTATGGATATTCTAGGGCAGGTAGTTTGTATGAATGCGTCTATATTCTGTAGTTGAGTCAACCTCTCATTAGTAACTTCGTGTAACGCTATTAGAGAAACTTTCTTCCCATGCTTTTTAAGTTCGTCCCTTATCTTACGAGCCATCTCTAACCTTGTCTGCCCCTCTTTTAACCCTATTATGATTCCGATATTGTTGGCATCTAGGACTTTGTATATTGAAAGTACAGCTCTCTTTAACATATGTAAAGCTGATGGCGTAACATTTACAACCTCTTTATAATACGGATCTAGCATAAATGTAGGCTTGTTTGTAGCTAAGGCAATTCCTGTCGCATGAAATAAGCTCTGACCAAGAAAGGCAAAGGCATTAACATCATCTCTAACTTCAAAAGCTGTAGAGAAATCACATCCTAAGACCTGTCCGTCCTTCATAAATCCCCTTCCTTTACCTATGATTACTTCAATATCGTTTTTCTGTAAGAAGGATCTGGCTTTTTTGATCTGATGGATGTGTTGACTGATTGTACATAACCCCACCTTCTTGTAGCCCCTAAAAGTCATTAGGGAAACTTTTAAGACTTCATCAAAATTTACATCATCTACAATATCTACTAATATCGTCTTTTTGCCAATCTTTTCTACAGCTACATTATGACCTATGTGGAATGCTATATCTGCTCCTAACTTCTCGGCTTCCTCATCAACAGTATCGCATATACCATAACATGGATCAGCGATCGTTATAGTTTGCACGCCAAATGATCTTTGAATCTTTGATGCCAATTCTTCCGTCTTTATCAGAAGACCGCAAGGTGCATTGAATATAACGATTTTAGGTCCCCTTTTTTCGATCTCCGAGACGATCTTATTTTCATCTATCCAGATCATGCAGACCACTTAAAACTTGTAGCGCCTACAAACTTATTCCTACTTTTATAGGAATATAATTAATAAAGGATGTCTAACCAGATGTCTGGCCCTCTACTTTTGTTTGTTTTAAAAGAACCTTTTTTACATAAGTTGGGATGGGTAGTTTACTTGCTGCTACTTGAAGAGCTTCTTTCGCCTCCTTTAAATTCTCCATCCTTGAACTCACTTCTAAGATAACACCATCGATCTCCACCCTTGCAGCCAGACCTACTGGCTTCCCAAAAGCCTTCCTCATACCCTCTTGAAGTCTATCTGCGCCTGCCATGGCTAACATCTTATTCTCTCTTAATACGACATGAGGATAGGCTTTGACTAGAAGATGGTAGTTGGTGGCATCTATATCTGATAACTTCTTATTTGCAGCTACTCTTGCAGCCTCAAGGGCATTATGCCTTATCTGAGCCCTCTCTCTCGCTCTTAGCTCGAGTTTAAAATCATAATCTTGACGAGGGGTGCCTATATTGAATTTGGCTATCTTATTCCGTGGAATGCTTGATATGAACTCTCTCCTAACATAAGCATGGCCTTTTATCTCTCTGTAATTTCTTCCGCGCATTCTTCCTCACTATACATTAAGTTAAGGAGCTAATTAAGTTTAGTTTAAAAATTTTCATACCGGGGATCAGAGATAAAGTGAAGATGTAATTCAACTTATTTATGTCTTGGAGAAGTTCAAAAAAGACTATTCTCTCTCTTATTCTTGGTTCATGATAGCAAAGATCAGCTCTGGTGAATGCCTCTTTATCATCCTCTTGATCTTTCTCTTGCCTTTTGGGGTCAACCTATATTCGGCGAACAGAAGTTCATCATTTTTGGCTTTAGTAGTCTTTAGTTGTCCTTTTTCGACAAACCCTTTTTCAACAAGTAGGTCAGCATAGTTGTAGAACATAGCGGTGCACATATTGGTGTCTGCCATCAAGCGGGACATCTTAGCCCTTCCTCCTCGATAGAATAGGGAGTAGAGGATGGATACCTCTTGCTTGAACAGTTTTATTCTCTTTCCTGGCATATGCCCTACCATAGCTAATTCGATTGAGAAGTTATTAAATATATACTATTTAGGTTCCCTTAAATTAAGGAACATGACCACATAACAACTAAATTTCTATAAGCATCCCTTACACAAATACGTAATATAGTTAAAACAAAGATAAGAAAATCAATAGAAGAAATTGAATATAGATGAGCCGAAAATTTATATGGGCTTATCTTGAAGGGAAAAAGAACCTTTTTGATCGTATCATAAGAAAGTCAAGTATCAGAGGTAAAGATTTAGCAGCGATTATCTACTTTCATATCGAATATCATGCCATCCAAGATACATTGAATTAAAATCTGTATACCAAGAACTTGGCTTACTTTTTAAGACCTATTGTGTTAAGTAATTCTTTCCTTTGTTCAAGGTCTTGAAGGTAGAGTATGATTTTTTCCTTTGAGTTGAAATCATTTTAAAAAATTTTGATAAAATCTCGAAAGAGACTTAAACTATGTCCCTCAAATTAACAGAAATAAGATTGAGAAAATTTAATAACCCATTATGCTGGACTCAGTGGTGTTTTGAGCAAACAGACAAGTCCTAAAATTAAAGATATAATGGTACCATTGTACGAAATGGAGAACGAACTGGATGAGACGAAGGCAAAGATCAAGGAGACAAAAAATGAACTTATATCCTTAGCGCAAAAAGAGGCTGGAAAGTCGAGGAGCGAAGTTTTGGAAGAAGCTAAAAAGAAGGCAGAAGAAGAATTGGCCAAAATAAAGACTGAGGCTGAGAAGGAGGCAGAAAAGATCTTGGCCAAAGGCAATGAAGAGATCGAAGAGCTAAAGGCTAAGATAAAAGACGTTTACGATAAAGCAGTAGAGATGGTTTTAAAGACCTTGCTCGGCGAATAGTCGACAGTTCATCGAACAAATAATCTCATCTCCCTAAACCTATTCCACGATTTGGAAGAAGGCTTATAAATTATGATGTATGCCAATCGATGGGCAAGAATGCGTGTAGTAGCTGTAGGCAAGACGAGCTTTGTAACAGATTTCAGGTTGTCTGGCGTTGCTGGAATAGATGTCAAAACCCCTGAAGAAGCCTTAAAGGAGATCATGAGGATGATGCAGGACAAAAGAGTAGGATTGATCTTGGTCAGCGATGATGTAGGAAGACCTATTCGTAGTAAACTTATAGATATAAGGACAAAACAGGCTGTCCCTTTGATATACGAAATACCTGCCCCTGGCAGTTCTTTAGAAAAGATCGAATATAGGGACCTGCTCAAGTCGATGTTGAAGATGGCTTAAAATCGATATAGTATCTCTGGGTGGAACGCATAGTTATATATTGGCATAGGTGCACCGCCTCACCGCCGACACTCCTTAAATCACCACCTACTCTTACTCAAGAAGGAAATTGGGCTATGACGAAATCGAAGAATATTTTAACCGACCTTGATCATCGTTCACAGCGATCAACTTTTATCGTTGATATTGAAGATAGTTCTTATGACATCTGAGAGGAGTACTCTTCCTGTACCTGAGAGATATGGTAGCAAAGAGATGAGGGAAGTATTCGAAGAGGAGAGTTACTTGAATTATCAACTCATGGTCGAGGCTGCTGTCGCAGAGGCTCAAGCAGAGATCGGTCTTATCCCTAAAAGTGCTGCTATAGAGATTTCATCAAAGGCAAACCTTGAATACATTACAATCGAAAGGTGGCGTGAGATAGAATCAATCACCCAACATGAGACGGCATCCTTGGTTGAGGCAGTAGTGGAAGTCTGTGGAGATGAAGCAAAGCCATGGGTGCATTATGGGCTTACGAGCAACGATGTTCTTGATACATCTCTATCCTTACAGTTGAAGAGATCTATGGAGATAATGGAGGGTAAGATTATCTCCTTTACAGAGATTTTATGTGGGAAGGCATTAGAATATCAAGATCTACCAGCTGTGGGTAGGACTCATGGCCAGCATACAAGTATAATCTCCTTTGGTCTGAAATTCGCTGTTTGGGCTTCCGAAATGAACCGACATATTTTACGCTTGCGCCAATTGAGAGAGAGGGCCCTCGTCTGCAAGACCCTTGGAGTGGTTGGAACTGGCTCTGTAATGGGGGAGAAAGCTTTGAAGGTGCAAGCTCTTACAGCCAAGAAACTAGGTTTAAAACCTTTGGATGCTGCCACTCAAGTCATCCCTAGAGACATCTTGGCTGAAGTGATCTTCTTCACAGCACTGGTTGTATCGAGTCTGGACAAGATGGCTACGGAAGTTCGTAACCTACAGCGCACAGAGATAAGAGAAGTGGCAGAACCCTTCAGAGCTACTCAGATAGGCAGTTCAGCAGTCCCCATGAAAAGAAATCCTATAAAATGTGAGAGGGTGTCCAGCCTTGCCAAGCTCATCAGAGCCCTTCCATCTGTTGCTCTTCAGAATATACCTTTATGGCATGAGCGTGATCTATCGAACTCTGCAAATGAGAGGATTATAGTCCCTTCAGCCTTCATACTACTGGATGAATGCATAAATTCAATGACCAAGGTCATGGGAGGTCTCGTAGTCAGAGCAGATAAGATAAGGTTAAACATCGATCTAACTCAAGGTCAGATATACTCAGAGTTTATATTGGATATTCTGTTAAAAAAGGGCATATCGAGGTCTCATGCTCATAGACTGCTTAACAATGCAGCAGGGAGAGCTTTAAAGGAGAACATCTCCTACTCTGAAACCATCCTTCGAGATGAAGAGCTGAGCTCTCTCTTGACGAAAGAGGAGGTTAGGGGCTTATTCGATCCTATAAAACACTTCTCTGCATCGAAGAAGATAATAGCAAAAGTTGCCGATCTCTTTCAAAGGACAAAAGAATCTTAACTTCTCCTATCTATATATGAATACTTAAATCTACGCTCAATATTAAGCCTAATTTTTGTTCAATACCATTCTTTAGTCTAGATGCTGCCAGAAGCTTTCCATGATCCGATGAATTTCATAATTCATTCTGCCTAGGCCAAGGTCGATCTTATCGATGATACCAAATCTTGGTATGTCTCAGGATCGATCTCCCTTGTCGAAGTCCTATCTACATCGATGATGTAGATAGATTGAAGTTGGGCCTCCTTTATCTGCTGCACGGTTATAGGTGGTCTGGTATAGTAGATGTCACATAATTTCTTCACTTTCATCACGTCTCTATTATTACGGTATCTGGGTGGCTTGCTGAATATCTCTGGTATCTGAAGGATGTTGTAGATAGGTGTTGCGAGGGCAAACTTGTTAGAGTAGGAACTGTACCTTGCGATCTTACTTGAAATCCTTGCTTCGTTGTATCTGCTTGGATCAAGTGCATGGTCTGGGGGCGTGTAACCTGTCTCCACCTCGATTATCAAGATACCCTCCCCCTTTTCAGCAAAGATATCACATACGAAATCCATGTCAAGGCCCCGCTCTAAATCTATATCATAACCACGAGTGAGAAGAGACTTCCCACAGATCAACTCCATTACAGAGTGGTTGATCTTCACAAGATTATCATGGTATAGTTTGATCAGCCTCTTCTTCAAAATTTCGAGCTTCTTTTTCACATCGCTATCCAAATCTTTAGAAAGCTTGTCTACCAAAACATTCAGGTCGTCTTCAAACCTTCTATACCTTGTTTTGCCAGTTGTCGTAAACATCACCAGACCAAATAATTTTTAAGGAAGCAGTTACATTTATAGAGTTTGGGCTAGGAGCAGGCTTAAATCGACTGATTGAAAAGAAGCCAACCGGCAAATCCGAGGATGTCCAGAAGGCGAGTCGAAAGACAAGCTGACTGGCAGACAAAGAAGCGCCGGAGAGCGACTGAGTAAGTCAGAAGGTTCGGGCTCAGACTAGCCCAACTCTTAATATTCCACCTTAAGTCTACTTTGATGAAGTTCCGACAATCAAAGCGATCAAAGAGAAGATCGAATAAGAAAGCCGAACTGAGCACTAAAATTAAGAAGAGCTTTTAGATATAAGAGGGTCATAAAGCTGATATAGATTTGCTACCCGCCCAGATCAACGGCATAGTTGCCCTTTGTGGAGAAGAAAATATCATACCTCGTCTCATATCTGCCCTTAAATCACTATCTCATCGTGCTTGGTCTGGCTACAAGATAATTACAGAAGATGGATCTTCATACGACATTTCAGCCCTTGATAAAGTTAGGTCGAATTTGGCAATAGGTTGCTGCCTCTCCGAATCGAAGGATTACAAGATGCCTCTTCACGGCACAATATACCATCCTAAAGGCTTCAACTTTGCAAAAGTATTGGGGGAGGTGTCAAAAGAAGGACTGGGTAGAGTTTCTAAACTTCTTTCCCAATTGGATGGAGACTTCACCTTTGTAATGATAAAGGGCGATAAGTTGATATTCGGTCGAGACCCATTAGGAGTCAAGCCACTATACCTTGCGAGGGATTTCAGTACTTTCGGCGTAGCATCTGAGATCAAAGCCCTTAAGGCTGCAGGGTTCAAGGATTTTGAAAGAGTTCATCCAGGCAGTATTCAGAAATCTTCTATAAAGAGGGGGGCGAGCTTCCTTTTCAGTAAGATCATGCCAGTATCTCCCTTGAAGGTCGATATAAACGAAGCCTCAGATACCATATTGAACCTTCTCTCAGAATCCATTAAAAGAAGGGTTAGAGGGCTCGATAGTGTAGTTATAGGCTTCTCTGGAGGTTTGGATAGCTCGCTTTTAGCCTTGATTACATCTAAGTTCAAGAAGGTAACCCTTCTATCCATATATGCAAGAGGATCTAAGGATGAGGAGGATGTGAAAAAATCGGCGAGAAGCCTTGGCCTGGATCTCGAAGAGCTTCAGATCGATCTTGAGCAAGTAAGGAATAGGATAGGCTTGGTGACACACCTGATAGAGAGAGATAGAACCATGGAGTTGAGTATAGGCTTGGGCGTGAATCTTGCTGCCGAGAAGTGCTCACAGATGGGTCATAAGGCCATTTTCCTAGGTCAGTTTGCTGATGAACTTTTTGGAGGCTATGCCAAGTATGTGAGAGTGTTAAGAGAGATGGGAGAAGAATCTGCAGAGAAGACAATCCTGCAAGGAGTTCTCGATGGGTATAAGAACAATTTTGAGAGGGATGAGAAGGCATCTTCGCCTTATGCAGAAGTAAGGCTGCCCTACGCAAATATCGATCTTGTTAGGTATGCTCTATCACTTCCTTTAAGCTTGAAGATAGATAGAGGTGAAGATCGACGTAAATTGGTTCTAAAGGAGGTAGCCATAAAAGCCGGTCTTCCAAGGGACATAATACTAAAAAGGAAAAAAGCTTTTCAGTATAGCTCAGGCCTGCAGAAGCTCGTCAGAGTTGCAAAGTATTAAAAGTGAATCTACATCTGAATTAAGATAGTGAAGGCTGTCGATTTGAGGGGAACGATCGATCTTATAAGACCCATCAACTCGATCATGGTCGGGTTTGCAGTGATGGTGGGCATATCTGTGGTTTCTCCCATTAATATAGTTACGATGCCCTCCCTCTTGGGCTTCTTGACAGGGTTTTTTATATCCAGTTTTTCTATGGTCATGAATGATTACTATGATATGGAGGTGGATAAAGTAAACCGACCCGACCGACCTTTGCCAAGTGGAAGGGTCCCTCCAAATTCGGCTTTAATCCTAGCTTCAGTTCTCCTTATCTTCGGGATAGCTTCGTCCATCTTGATAAGTCTTAACAATTTTATTATAGCATCGGCCTTTGCATTTCTGGCATGGTTGTACAACTTCTGGGGAAAGAGGAAAGGGTTGGTTGGAAACATGATGGTTGCGGCATCTGTGGCAATACCCTTCATCTATGGTGGTATGGCTGTGGGGCATGCCGACAACCTTCTATTGTTATGGCTTGCTCTAATATCCTTCTTGGCTACTACTGGTAGGGAAGTAGTCAAGACAATCTGTGATATAGAAGGGGATAAAATTAGGAATGTGATGTCGATAGCAAGGGTTTACGGTCCAAGATATGCATCCATCTTTGGGTCTTTAATGTTCATGTTGGCTATAGTATCTAGTTGGCTTCCCATCATTACGGGCATAGTTGGTATAGTTTACGCTATATTGATTATAATCCCCGATGCGATATTCATGTATGGATCCATAATGGTACTAAAATCGCCATCTTCTAATGCACTACATGTAAAGAACATCTCCCTCTTCGGCATGCTCATAGGGTTGATCGCCTTTCTCATAGGGGGGGTAGGCTCTTAAGTGATGTATTATGTGGGTAGAAAGATACGGACCTAAAAATATCAAGGATATGGTTGGGAATGAGGAGACGAGGATAAGCTTTCTGAATTGGCTCAAGGATTGGAAGAAAGGCTCCAAGCCAGCCATTTTGATAGGCCCTCCTGGAACTGGCAAGACCACTTTGGTACACTTAGCTGCCGATGAACTTGGCTACAATCTTATTGAGTTGAATGCCAGTGATGTAAGGACGAAGGATAAGATGACGCAGAAGCTGGGTCCTACCTTGAGCACCCATAGTTTATTCAATGGTAAGTCCCTCATATTCTTGGACGAAGTCGACGGCATGTACTATAGGCAAGATAGAGGTGGTATAGAGTTCGTGCAAGAGTTGATAGATAGTGGCAGAGTGCCCTTGGTCATGGCTGCAAACATAGAGGATGACAAGAAGGTAATAAAGCTGATCAGAAAATCTAAGGTATTCAGGTTCAGAAGGGTGGTACCAAGGCTTGTAGAGCTCTACATCGAGGACATTTTAAAAAAAGATGTGGCAAAGCTGAGTAAAGAGTCCATCCGTCTGATAGTTAGGGAAGCCAAAGGTGACATGAGGGCCGCCATCAACACAGCCCAGTCCCTTGCCGGTCTCTCTACGGAAGAATTGAGCTCTGTCGTATCGAGTAGGAATTTGGCATACAGCCTAAAAGAAAGCTTTGAAGCGTTTTTCAATGCAGACTCTCAAGAGGAAGCTTACAAGGCCTTAATTGCTTCTAAAGTTCCTCCAAGGGATAAAGTAAAGATAGCCTATTTGAGTGTGATCAATAGCGGTTTAAAGGGTGATACCCTCATTAAGGCTCTGGAGAAGATAGGGGAGGCAGATAAGATAGTGAATATGATAGGTACGACTCAAGAATGGAGACTTTTGAGATATCTCGATAGATTACTTGCTTATTCCCTCTTCAACACTCTTCCTAAAGGTTCAGTGAGTTACAGCGAAGAAGATATGCCCTGGAATCTGAAGGTCAGGATGTGGAACGAGGGTAAAGTCTTGAAGGATATAGGTGGGCGCCTATCGAAGTTTCTTCACATATCGTCCCGAGAGGCTGTATCTATATTTATGCCATACCTCTTGGTCGTTATCGGCAAGGAAAAGAAATCCTTAGAGAGGTTCATTAGGTTGCTAGGCTTGGGTGAAAGTGCATTGAAGGTTATGGTGAAGGAGTCTGAGAGAGTCTTTCTAAAGGTGAGATAATCTGATAGTAAAAGTGGGGGAATGGTTCAGCCTTCCAAGAATGGGAAGGGATAGATTCATAAGCCTTATGAAGGCAGGTTTGATTTACGATAGATCGAAGGGTTTCAAAGCTGAAGCTGATTCAAATCTGGTTATAATAACATCCATCTTGAAGACGGCTTTAGACGAAGATTTCGAATTCGTGCCGAAGTGTTTTGTATGCAATTCAAGTGTAGAGTGCTACCTTTGTGCCTATTGCCATATCTGTGATGTTAAGAGTTCAACTCCAGATTGCCTTTGCAATAAGTGTATGGATAGGGAAGATACTTTTATCATGTATGGACGAACCTTGATGAAGAAGATAAGTTGATATTTTTCTTTGGCGCTAAATCTTTAACAAGGTTTGAAGTAAGGCTCGCGATTCATCATAGATCTTAGATAGGCCTTTAAAATTTTTGGGAGATCCTCTTTAGCTAGAGCATCACTTATGTAGACTTTGTTTGAGTTCCTCATAAGGCATGGCTTAAATGCACCATCGCTCGTAAGACGTATTCTATTACAGAAGGCGCAGAACTCTGTGTTATCTATTGGATGAACAACCTCTACATTCAACTTGCCAAGATCATATACCTTCCTCTTCTGCATGGACTCCCTAACCCATGAACGTAGAGCCCTCGTTTCAAGCAATCTCTCAACAGTATCTGGCTCTATATACATCTCATCGTAAAATTCGCTCTTTATCCTGATCGGCTCCAATTCAATTACCTGAAGGTGTGCACCTACTTCCCTCGCAAACTTTATGTAATCATCCAACTCATCTTCGTTTATCCCCCTCAACAGAACCATATTGATCTTAACAGGTGTTAGCCCATTCTTTACAGCAGACCTCACACCTCTAAGAGTAGATTCGAGCTTTCCCTTCGTAACTTTATGATACTTGTCTCGATCCAAGGAAGGGAGGTTGATATTTACACGATTTAATCCAGCCCTCTTCAAAGGCTCAGCCAAAGGCTCTAGCAGAGACCCGTTGGTGACCATGGATACTTCTTGAATGCCCACTACAGATGCTATTCTGTTCACTATCTCTACTATATCTCTTCTAATCAAAGGCTCACCGCCAGTTATCTTAACCCTACTAACTCCATACTTTGTTACAACCTTCACGACTTCCTCTATGCCATTAGGTGTAAGACTATCTCCAATTACATCGTTTCCCTCTCCATGGCAGAAGATACAGTCAAGGTTACATTTCGAAGTTACAGATATACGTAAGTTGTAAGCCGTCCTTCCATAAGCATCGAGGAGCATCAGTTCAACCCTTGGTGATATAGACCATATGTGATAACTCTGGTAGGATAAGATTCAGCGCCAGTTCAACAGCTTGAGGAGCGCCAGGCAGACAGAAGATAATTTTACCATTCAAAGTACCAGCCAAGGCCATTGATAGATATGCTGGGCTTCCTATCTTTTGATAACTCAAAGCCCTAAATATCTCTCCAAACCCTCCCATCTCCTTATCCAATAGTGGCATTATAGATTCTATCGTAACGTCTCTTTTTGCTAAGCCTGTACCACCTGTTAAGATTACTACATCCGCACCTTCATCAAATAGACTACGTAGAACCTCCAGCCTTATCATCTCCTTATCATCGTTTACCAACTTCCTGGATGCCACCTTATGCCCACTCTTCTTGACCATCTCTAAAGCCTTTGAGCCAGAAAGATCGTCGACTGCTATACCTTGAGAAGCTTTCTCATATCTTGAAGTACTCACCGTTATTATGGTAACCCTTACCTTCTTTGGAGCCAGTCTCTTATGCTCTTCGTAAGCTGCCGACATCTTCCTTCACTTTCCTTAAGACCTTTATATTTGAAATCATAGTTGTGGGGTACTGCCCTTCTTCATCCTTCTCATACTTCTTGACTACATCCCAGATGTTAAGTAAGGCTATGGATGTGGCTACAAGAGCTTCCATCTCCACGCCCGTCTTGCTATTGGCGATTACCTTCATAGTAACGACAATGCTCCCATCCTTTATTTGAATATCGACTTCTGTACTCTCTACAGGTATGGGATGGCATAGAGGGATGACCCATGAAGTGAATTTGGTGCCATTGATCCCTGCCAAGGTTGCTATCTGAAGAGAATCGCCCTTCTCCGTCTTTCCCTCT
Source organism: Candidatus Methylarchaceae archaeon HK01M (assembly GCA_024256245.1). Lineage (GTDB taxonomy): Archaea > Thermoproteota > Nitrososphaeria > Nitrososphaerales > JACAEJ01 > HK02M2. The sequence goes on along the minus strand of JAKLZD010000008.1, from coordinate 4,766 downwards.
CTTATCAGCTTAATGGTCTCAGGCTTCAACCTTATCTCCCCTGAAGCTACAGCCTCCCTGTACTGCTCAGGCTTCTTTGATATGTCAACCATCTTTATCCCCATGCAGATCACCCTTACCTGTAAATGAGCTTATCTTGGACTGGGTGTACCCAAGCTTCTTGTCCATCCTTGTGGTCTTGCTGATAGTTCTAGATTTTGGGCTCAACCTTAATGATCCCGTCATCTCCATGATCTTTTGGACTATAGGGTTGGGGGATTCAAAAGATTTGTAGAGCAAGACCCTCAGTTTGGTCATATTTGAGACGATTAGGTCTAGTGTATGTATCATTTCATCTCCCCCTGTATCTGTTATCAGATTCTGCTTCAGATCAGCTAGAAGTAAGGAGAGTTTCTCGTAAACCCTCTCTGCAGTCAAAGACTTTTCAGGCTTCAACAAAAGGACACTCTTTGTAGCTTTGTGGGCTTCATCATCAACCCTCTTGTATAGATCGTGAATATCACCATGAGCATCATCGAAGGATCTTCCACGCAATAACTCTCGTCTAAGATTCTTCAAATCTTTCACCAATTCATCGAAGGCATCAAGACTCAAAAAACTCTCCACGCTTATCCCCCTTAAGTATTATCTGCTCGAATAGGTCTTTCCTACCTCTTATTAATATTGATAGTATAGTATAAAAATTTCCAGATATATTTATTTCTTAACGATAAAGTAGTAGTTGCGTCATGACACTTGATATAAAAAGGGAAGTGGCGGCCCTCCAAGAGGAATATAGGATCATCGGTCGTGAGGAGGAGTTAGAACACGCTCTTACGGCGATCTCTGCTGGGAAGAACATTCTTCTCGAAGGGCCCGTAGGAGTTGGGAAGACGGTTATAGGTGTAGCTATCGCGAAGTACTTCGGCCGTCCCTTTTATAGGGTCGATGGGGATGAGCGCTACACTGAACATAAGTTGACCGGTTGGTTCGACCCCGCAACGGTGATATCAAAGGGCTATTCATGGGAAACTTTCATACCTGGCCCCTTGACACAGGCCATGATAGAAGGGGCTTTCCTCTTCATCAACGAACTGAATAGAATGCCCGAAGGAACTCAGAATGTGCTATTGCCAGCCATGGACGAGAAACAGATAATTCTCTCAAAGATCGGTCTAGTCAAAGCTAAAAAAGGCTTCTCCATAATCTCAACCCAAAACCCTGAAGAGTTCGTAGGCACGAGCAGACTCAGTGAAGCTCTAAAGGATCGTTTTGTGTTGATCAAGCTCGACTACCAGTCTGAGGATGAGGAGCGAAAGATAGTCCATAAGGAGACTGGGTGCAACGACAATGCCTTAATTGAGATCGCAGTAAAGACTATGAGGGCGACAAGGAAAGACCCCGACATCAGGCGTGGAGCTTCGGTTCGAGGCGCGATAGATATGGTAGATATAGTTCAATGCTCGGCAGGGAGCTCTACTCTAAATCCAGAGATCTGGACAAAGGCCGCCATAATGGCCTTATCTACCAAGATGGAACTTCAGGATAGGGCAACGCAGAGTATGAAAGACGTCATTCAGAGAATAGTTACTACCATTCTTAAAGAATACTCAGAAACTTCGGGTGATAATTCATCAAGAGAGGATAAAGATATCAATGAAAGCAAGATCGGTCATGTAGATGCTTTTACGCTATCAAAGAACGTCCCTCGCCTTAAGGATGCCATAAAAAGGGGGGATATCCCCAAAGCCCTTTTCATCATCCAAGACTCCCCTCAATCTATCTATGAAATCCTCTGCAAAGAGGGTCTTTTTGAGACCATGCTACAAGCTACAGAGCACTCAGAGCTGAAATGGTCCGCAGCTCAGCTTTTACTTACACTCCAAACAGCAAAACTCGATCCTACTCATAAAAGGATAGCAAGAAAAGTCCTTAATAGGACTATCATGAGGATGGCTGCCCAGATAGCTGGAAGGGGGGTTATTCCTACAGAGTGTGTAGAAGTCCCCTTTGAACCAGGTCTAGAAGATTTCAACATCGAACAGACCCTTGAGAATAAGCTCGGCAAGGATTACCTTGACCATCAAGATATAGCATCCATCAAAAGATGTCAGAAGAAGAGCGCAGTCTCGCTTATGCTGGACACAAGCAACTCGATGCAACAAGAAAAGATTGCTATAGCCGCCATAGCTGTTGGTGTGCTCGCCCATAAGTTATGGGGCGACCCTTATTCAGTTATTACCTTTAACAAACATGCACAGTTGCTCAAGCCCATAGAAGATCGACCGAATATAGAGATCTTGATCGAAAAGATGCTAGAGCTTCAACCAGGAGGGGTGACCGACATAAAGGAAGCTCTAGAAAAAGGCTTAGAAGAATTGGAAAAACTCGATGTACCTGAAAAGTTAGGCATCTTGATAACGGACGGCTGGGTCACAAAAGGCGGAGATCCCTTACCTGTTGCTGGAAAGTACCCTAGGCTTCATGTCATACAGGTTCCCTTTACCATAAGTGGGGATTTCACCACGTGTAAGAATCTTGCAAAGGCTGGCAGAGGGAGATACTCTTACGTTCAAAACTTTGAGGATCTACCCCGTGCTATAATGAGGATACTTAGGTAGCCAGAATTTTAGTGAATTAGATTTATTGAGAAAGCTGATTACTTTATAATCTGAACTATAACTTCGCTCCCTTTAGAGGGACCCTTTTGAAGGGTCTCTGAACGATCTTCATGATGTCTCTCACCAGCTCATTCTTCCTTCATGGATTCTTCTTGACTTTGATTTGTTAATAGGCTCTTTATACTTCTGTTGCACAATATTCTACTTAAAACCTCCCATTCTCTAGCTCAAGACTGCCTTCTCTATAATCGATAGACTACTTCCCATCAGAAGGCTCAAAGTTGAATTCCTTGCTCTCCTCTATAAGAGTAAAGGCCCCCATTTGGAAGAATTTGATAATGATACTAAGGTGCATCTTAAAAGGTTTGAACTGTGGTTTATAGGCTGTGTAAGGATTGATGGGAATACATCTTGTAAAATTCACATCCCCAAAGCCTCAAGAACGTAACTCTTCTTAAGATTCTCATGGGTCCTTAAGCTCAAATGAAATTCCATTCACATTTGTTGATCATATAAAAAGATTGGAAATTGGTCTTTAATGCTTTTTTTAAGTAAAGATTAAATGCCTTTGAATAAAATATCTTTGTGAAAAGACATCATAAAATGAATACCAAAAAAGACAAGGTCGATCATACTCCTTCTAATCAGGAAAGATCTCCAAAGATTGGATGTGGTAGAACGATCGACGGTTTGAGGTGTGGTTATATGGAAAAGAACATCCATAAGCGCCGGCTATTCCTTGGTCCATCGCCCCTCATCGATAAACTAAAAAGAGCAGAAAGCCTAGGATGGAAATTAATCTTTAAAACTACAAAAGTTGGAAGACGTGGCGAATTCTTTTACGATGTTTCCCTCCTCTGTCCAGAGTGTGTAAAGATGTAAAAAACTTTAAAGTTAATATCTATTAAATAATAATGTTAATCGATATGAGCGAGGAAGATTTTGAGCTAGAATCTCTAGGAGGGGTAGGACCGGTCACCAAGCAGAAGCTCGTATCCGCTGGTATATATAATATACTCGATCTAGCATCTAGAGGACCATCCGAGATTGCAGATATAATGAACATCAATCGCGATAAAGCTACAGAACTTTGTAACAAGGCAAGGGATAAACTCATCGAGCTAGGGAGGTTAGAGAAAGAGTTCATATCTGCAAGCGAGCTCTACAAAAAGCGCCAGGCCATAGATAGGATACATATGGGCTCAAATAATCTGGACGATCTATTGGCTGGAGGGATAGAGACTCAAGCTATAACAGAATTCTATGGCGAATATGGTTCAGGGAAGACCCAGATATGCCATACTTTATGTGTGATAGTGCAGATGCCAAAAGAGCAAGGCGGGCTAAGTGCTGGCGCTATTTATCTAGATACTGAGAACACCTTCAGACCTGAGAGGATAGTGGAGATAGCTGAAGCTTATGATCTGGATCACGAGGAAGTCTTGAGTAAAATAATCGTAGCAAAGGCGTACAACAGTGCCCATCAAGAATTTATAATAAATGAAGTTGGCAGAATTATAGAGAAGGAAGATATAAGGTTGCTTATCGTGGATTCAGCAGTTGCTCATTACAGAGCTGAATTCTTGGGAAGAGGAACTTTGGCAGAAAGGCAACAGAGGCTCAATAGGTTCATGCATCACCTCTTGAGGATAGCTGAAATCTACAACGTAGCAGTTGTAGCGACGAATCAGGTCCAATCAGCGCCCGATGTATTCTTTGGGGACCCATCAAGACCTACAGGGGGGCATGTTATAGCTCATACAAGCACGTACAGGATATATTTAAGAAAAGCTGGAAAGAATAGGATCGCAAGGATGGTCGATAGCCCAAGCCATCCTGAGAGGGAGGTTGTATTCGTCCTTAATGAGAAAGGGGTTGACGACCCTCCAGATAGCACCCCAAAAAGGGGTAGATAATAAATAATTAGTTTATCCAAGAATTTTCATTCAGTCTAACGTTAAGGTGGATAACGTAGCTTAGTGCAATCTTGAATGGCAATAAATGACTTTATAGCTTTACCTATTTGCTGCTAACAAACATGAGAAAGAATTTGTGGATAAGAGGCCACACACAATGCTTCATCTTACCGAAAAAGGACGAGCTGCTTTCCAAGAGTATCGACAGAGTATGAGACAGATCTTTGAAGACTTGCTTGAATAAACCAAT
>JAKLZD010000007.1 GCA_024256245.1 Candidatus Methylarchaceae archaeon HK01M | reverse complement strand
GAATGATGTGATAAAGATATGTGTTGTAGAGAGGCATAAAAACAGTGGAAGAATTGGAAAGGGTTTTGTGAAAGGTTTTGGACTTAAAGAAGGGGCTATCGCCTCAAGTGTAGCTCACGACTCTCATAATATAATTACAGTTGGCACCGATGATAAAGATATGTGCATGGCTGTGAATAAGTTGAGGGAGATGAGAGGAGGGATCATCGCTGTTAACAATGAAAAGATTCTTGAAGAACTACCCCTTCCAGTAGCTGGTCTCATGTCTACATGGAAGGCTGAAGAGATCGTAGTAAACTTGAAGAGGCTTCATGAAGAAGTAGCAAAACTTGGTTGTAGCCTCAGTTCACCCTTCATGACTCTGTCTTTTCTGGCGCTCCCTGTAATACCAGAGTTGAAACTAACGGATTATGGACTCGTAGATGTAGAAAAATTCGATTTCGTTCCATTGGTTCTGGAATAAAATAGTGCAGGTATCTTGCAATCTTTAGGCTTGCTAAAACTAAAGAAGGAAAATGAAGTGTTAAGCTCTTTGTGGCTATTCTATTCCCCCTTTCTTTGCGGCTTTAACTATGATGAAGATTATGAAGACGACGATTAGAAAGGTGATTAGTGTGCCTGTAAAGTGTCCGATGCGAAAGGGTCCTATTTGAATCATATCCCATGCAACCCCTGGCATAGCAAGCTCTATAATAGGCATGATTAGGTCGCCAACAAGTGCTTGAACTAAGGCACCAAGATACAAGCCTAAAATAAAGGCAACAGCCATTCCCATGACTTTGTATTTTGAAAAAAAGTCCATAAATTCGTTCCATAAACCTTTAGGTTGAGGGGAAGGTTGTGGAGGCTTAGGTTCTAGTAACTCTCTTATTTTTCTAAGCTCTTCCAACATTTTATCTTCTTTTGACATATCAAACACCAAAGTAACACAGATAATTTATTTATTCTTTTTGTCAAATGAAAAGACATTGGGGGCTCTATAGTCGCTTTATAGTTATTTGACTTCTGGTGAAAATGTTGCTGATAAGTAATGCTAAATGGTTGAAGCTTAAAAGTTAAATTATTAAAAAGGTACAGCTTTAGAATCATCATGAAAAAAAGGATCATCTTTTTAACAGTCTGGATAATAATTTCTGCTACATTATGGTATGCTAATTTCATATATCCAAATACATATCTACAAAAAGGATTTCAGACATTTCTAGCTTTAGCTATAATTTATTTTGTCTTCAAATTAGTTTTTGAAGAAACCATCTCTAAAAGAATAAAGGAATTAAAGTCAAAGTACGCTTTCAGAAAGACTGTTTCCATCCTCTATATAGCGATTCTCGTTATCAACATAATTGGAATATGGGCAGGAGATGTCCAGACTCTTTATGTTGCCTATGGTCTGGCTGCCGCAGGAATTGCAATCGCCTTACAAGATCTCTTTAAAAACTTCGTTGGAGGAATAATGATATTTATAACTGGGAATTACCATGTTGGCGATAGGATCGAAGTTAACTCAAGATACGGCGATGTAATTGATATAGGGATTCTATACACTACCCTCATGGAAATTAAGGAGTGGGTGGCAGGAGAACAAGCAACAGGCAGATTGACGATAATTCCAAATGGCTACGTTTTATCCAGTGCAATCAATAACTATACTAAAGACTACGATTTCATCTGGGATGAAATAAATATCCCCGTAACTTATGATAGTGACTGGAAAGAAGCGTATACCAAAATTCTAACCATAGTTAAAAAAGAGACAGAGAATGTAACATACCAAGCAGGAAAGGAGATATCCAAACTGGGCGACAAATATTATCTACATAAAAGGGATGTGGAACCGGCAATATTTTTGACACTGACAGACAACTGGATAACCTTCAACATCAGATATATAACCGAAGCAAGAGAGAGAAGATCGTTACAAAATAAACTAAGCCAGATTATTCTCGATGAAATTCAAAAGTCTAAAGAAATTAAGATAGCGTCTACAACATTGGATATCATAGGCTTCCCTGAAGAAAGGTTAAAACAAGATAATTAAATTTGCTCAAGTCAGGGATGGCAATATTTTTTAAAGTCTGATCGATAACAAGGTGGAGAATAAAATGAATGCCCCCTTCGATCTTTTTGATATCGCAGTTACAGTTGGGATCTTGCTATGTTCTTTTGTCATAGCTATCGCTCTGACCTTTTTCATAAAAAGATATGTGGCAAGAGTGGCTGACAAGACAGGGACCAAGATCGACGACTATGCAATCATGATATCCAAGGGTCCAATGATGATCTTCATAATATTGTTTGGAATCATAACAGCATTAGGGTACTGGGAGGCCAGGTATCCTGCTACTCTGCCCAATTGGATATCACTGAATATAGATGTACTGATTTCTATAATGAGTGTTTTGATCGCTATATCTGTAATAAGCCTGATCCTCAATAATTACTTGGGCCGTCGAATAGAGAAAATATTATGTGAGAATCCTGAGAGGGAGACTACATTCAGGTTGATCCACCGCTTCATAATGTATGCCATCTATCTGTTCGGCGCAGTTACCATTCTATCACTGATCTTCCCAGGCTTAGTAGGCGCACTTTGGGGCCTTGTAGTCGGTGCGGGCTTTCTGGCTATCGTCATAGGTCTCGCAGCTCGTAGTGTAATTGGTAACTTCTTATCAGGGATAAACATCAACATCACACAACCAGTACGCATAGGAGATGCCATAATGGTAAGGGGGGAGTACGGATTCATCGAAGAGATCACTTTACGCCACACTATAATAAGGACTTGGGACAACCGCAGGATGGTAATACCGAACTCTGTTCTGGATAATGAGGTGATAATCAATTACACGCTTAAAGACCCCAAAAAGCTCTTTGGCATTACGGTGGGTGTTCCTTATGATACCGATTTAGAAAAGGTATCGGCTATCATGATCGAAGAAGCAAAGAACCACCCTAATGTCCTGCCCGAACTTGAGCCGATATTTTCTGTCCTAAATTTTGATGAAGGTGCCATAACATTGAGGTTATTATTTATGGGAGCAGACCAAGGAACTGCTTTTGGGACTGCCTGTGATTTACGGAGATCGATCAAAAAACGCTTCGACAAAGAAGGGATAAAGATCTCCTGCCCAGCACGTTATATCATCGGTACAGAGCGATCTATAGAGAAACGTTAGAAGGATTTTATCTAATTGGGTAAATTCTAAGTGACCTTTAGACTACATCCAGAGGGATCTAATTTAGTAAAACGCGATAGAATTATATCGAAAAGGTTTGGGTTAGGAGAGCAATGGGAAAAAGTTAAAGATGCCCTTTACTCAGTGATGCCTGTATACGAGCGTGTCAACCATCTGATCTCCTTTGGACGTGATATGAATTATAGAAAGATGGGGATAATCAATGCTCTACCATTTGCAGATACAGTACTCGATGCAGGTTGCGGTCCCGGAGTTATGAGCGAAGTTGCTTTTAAAAGTGGACTGAACATCAAAAACTTGATACTACTCGATCCTGCATTCGAATTTCTTACATTGGCAAAGAAGAGGTTGGCAGATAAAAGACCTGAAGCAGTAGTTGGTCTGTTTGAGGCCCTCCCCTTTAAAAGAGAAAAATTCGATCTAGTTATGTGTGGGTTTTCATTAAGAGATGCGATGGACATGAGACTCTCCATAAAAGAGATATCAAGAGTATTGAAAGAAGATGGAGATTTCATTGTAGTCGATTTAGGAAAACCGGATGACTTGGTAAAAAGAGTGGTTATAGATATCTGGTGGAGGTTCGTAGTCCCTTTTATAACAGTTATCTTTGTCAGAGGGAAGGGCTTATTTTACATCGTACTCTACACAACTTATTGGAAACTTCCCAAAAATAGTGAACTGAAGAATATCATCGGCATGTGGTTTGATGATGTTGTATTTAGGGTCAACATGCACGGAGGAGTAGTGATAGTTACAGCCAAGAAGAAATATGCGGGGGATAGAAAATATGAGAGATTCATCGGAGGGACGGTTTCCCTTAAAGGTGAGAGTGCATCTAAGTAGTTCACGAATCGTTCATCAAAATCTGCAAGAAGATGACCCCACATTATCTAAAAAGATCCTTTGTACCTAGCCTGACGAGTGCACGGGCTGAGCTTTCGCCCAAAACATACCGATAACCTCTTATAATCGCTACAGGCGTCATCCCAGTTTTTCCCATCACAAGTTCTGCTGCAGAGGCGAGCTCATCTGCTACAGCTATAGAAGTGACTTTAAGCAGATAACCATGCATATCCTTCCTTCCTCTATAATCCAGAATAGGCTCCAATCCAGCAACCCCTATGGCTATGTTCGTCTGCCCTTCCCTCCAAGGTCTCCCAAAAGTATCCGATATTACCACTGCAACATCTACTTTTGCTCTTTTCTTTATCTCCGCTCTGATACTCCTAGCAGACCTATCAGGGTCGATGGGTAAAAGAGAGACCATATCTTCGCCCCCTATATTGGATCTGTCGACTCCAGCATTGGCACATACAAATCCATGCTTGGTCTCAACTATCATTATGTTTCGATCCATCCTAACGATCCTTTTAGCCTCACGAAGAACGACTTCCACCAGTCTAGGGTCTTTTTCTCCACTTATCATCGAAGCGAACTTTGAAGGTGTCATCCCCTTTAAATCTACGAGTCTTCCTTCTGCCTTAGAGACTATCTTGTGAGTTACGACTAGGACATCTCCATCTACTATCTTGATGCCTTGCCCCTGAGCTCCATCGATTATCAGACTTGCTAGATCGTCTCCAGGCTTGACTTCAGGGATGCCCTTGATTCCTATGATCTTTATCTCTGATGACAACCCTCCATCAACCATTTAATCCATACCACATCAAGATACCTTTTATAAATTTCAGAAAGATATCCCATAAACATTACGACAGATATTCTATATTTAATGTTAAAAAAAATCTCTTAAGAGTCTAAGTTTTGAATAACCACCTTTTCTTTGAGGTTTGGGGGATATAGAAACCTTAATACCAACATCAGGCTAAAGACCAGCTTGAGCAATAATGCTCCTTAAATCGGCTCTGAGGAACGTCCTAAAGGGCTCTAACAGAACAGCCGTCTTTGCAGTAACTACTAGGTGTAATTGTAAGTGTATAATGTGCGACATGCATCGTAAGCGGCCTGAATCGATCAGTAGCGAGGACGCATATAAAATCATAGACTTTCTAGCTCAGAGCAGGTTTCTAGTGCTCTATCTGACAGGTGGCGAACCAACTCTTCATCCTGATGTCGTAAAAATTTTGGAGTATAGCGGGCAAAAGGGTTTGATAACGTCTATGACAACCAATGGGACATTATCTCATAACCTACTTTCAGCCTTGAAGGAGGCAGGGCTGTTCCTTCTAAGCGTTTCCTTGGATCATTGGGACGCTAAGATATGTGAAGGTATTAGGCGGCATAATCACATAAGACAGAAGCAGATCGATACGATTAAGTATGCTAAGAAGATTGGATTAAGAACTCACGCCTTATCATTCCTGAACCCTTTTCTGTTGAGAGACGGAGTAGGGAATATGATCAGATATGTAAATGAGGAGCTAGGAGTACCCTTCAGCTTCTGCTATCCAACAGCATGTGATGTGAACTCATATAGATTGGGCGGTGAGATCTCCAAGGAGGAACTATCTCGAAACTTGAGGAGAGGTATAGCCACAATACTATCGATGAAGAGAAGAGGGTATGAAATTTTGAATTCTGGAACGTATATTGAAGATATACTTAACTTCCTCGAAAATAAAACTCCAAACTTCTACTGTAGGGGCGGGCAGGATGTATTCTATATCGATTGGATGGGAGACGTATATCCTTGCTTTTCAAAACCTAAACTCTTTAACGTACTCGAAGAAAAGCCTCACTTCCTTGAAAACGTTGCGTGTAATGAGTGTCTTACGAACTGCTTCCGTGAACCTTCACTATTCCCTCAACTCTTCTCCCCAAGCCTTCTTGTCAAGGAGTTCCTCTTGCACCCGCCCAAACTGATTTTTGTTTGATAGCGTTGTTAATACTTGTCGAGCTCAAGATTACTAAGTAATGTTTGAAAAGAAAGAACGACTGATATAATAAGAGTTGCTCACCCATATCAAGAGCCAAAGGCTCATATTCGATTTCTGAAGATTATGACAATTTAAAATAATACTCTCAAGCCATAAATCTGGGAAGCAGGCAGTGAGATAGTAGAGTTAAGTCCTAAATGTGAGTATCATAAGACCCACGAAGTGATTGAGCGTAATTTTGCCTCGTTACAGAAAGGAAAGTAAAGCGCAAATGTGCGCGTATCTATGGAAGTAGCTAGGAAAGGGAGAGAATAAGCGACAGTAAGCACCTTAGAATCTCTAAAAAAGGGATGGTTAAGCGTAAATTCATAGCTTTCTCGCTATTCTTTCAAAAAAATCTTTTGGAATAAGGCTAAGAAGTGATTCCGGAGTAACGAAAGGGCGAATAACTTTTATTAACTAAAATTATCTTCTTTGTGCCGAGGATGGTGTAAATGCCTAGAGTGGTACACTTTGAAATATACGGTGAGAAACCTGAGCGATTGATTGATTTTTACGCGAAAGTTTTTGGCTGGAAGTTTGAAAAATGGGGGCCAATGGATTATTGGATCATCAAAACTGGAGAGGGCCCCGGAATTGATGGAGGCCTAGGAAAGGAGAAGAACCCAAGCGTGAACACGATTGATGTACCCGATGTCGATGAATATTTAGAAAAAATCAAGAATGCTGGTGGGACAGTGGTTACCCCGAAGATGACGTTACCGAGCATAGGTTACCTCGCGTATTTCAAGGACCCCCAAGGCAACGTTTTCGGAATCATGAAAGATGACCCCTCCGCAAAATAACCGACCGGCATTAGCTAGCTAATCCTCAGTTTAGGTTATTTTATTGCTCTGCATCAAGGCATACTATCCACAATCATGTTAATAATCCATACTATCCTCGTAGCTTCTGTTGGCTCAGGTGGTCTTAATGTAACAAACCTGAATACGTCTGTAGAACTACTCATTACAGAAACTCTCAATTTTTACTTTCTTGCACTAGTCAGCAATGCCGCGAAGCAGTCTTTCTCTGTCTTCAAGCCTTAGTGTCATTGCTACTTCTACAAGGCGTGCACGCATGTCTTTTGGAGTCAGAAGCCTGCTTTAAAGAGACATTCTATTACTCCCTTTTGATACATTCCTTTGTTATGGATAATTGGATCGTGCCCAATGTATTAAATCAGAAAGTGCTGGTCCTCCACCGAATTCATTGTCTCCTGATGTATTATTAGCAGGAACATTTGCTTCAGCACTTTGAACACCAACCACTCTCGGCCATTCCTCATTGCCCCACCAGCCCCATACAGGACCTCCCGAGTGACCGGCAACTATGTCGTTAAAATGTCCCAGAACATATCCCGTCTGCCCAGAAGCAATCCTATTGCTTTTTGAGGATATCACGCATCCTCCTTGGAAAGAAGGACGTGCACCGCCGCTTAAGTCAAAAGGATAACCCATGTGCTGCCAATAACTCCCGTTATTCCAGTCATCATCATAAGTACGATAGCCTGGATACCCTACAATATTGCCCATACGTGTGTCTAAAACACAAACAACATAGTCAAACGCCGTTTCCGTATCCGTTAGACCATTACCCGGAGTAGTTTCAATCCAATGTATTACACTCGTTGCCCAAGCTTCCCCAAAGGGTGCGTTACCATCATAGTAAGCAGGTCTAAATCGTACCCATCCACAGGTATCATCGGCGTTCCATTGAATGACGTGATTGCAGGTTAGAAGTAATCTGGATCCAATTGTGACTCCAGCGCACCAACCTCGCGATGTATCTACTCGTCCAACAGTACACCAAGGGAATGATGTATCTCTATAGATGTGGCGATCATCGGGAGCAAAAACATTTGTAGGTCTATCTACTTTTTCTCCCTTCACTACATAATCAAAGTCATACGGAGGTAATGTACGCTCACCTATATCGAGTTTGATCAATTTAGGAGTAAATTTTACAGTGAAATATTTTGGTCTTAGACCCTTTGGCTCGATCATAATTTTATCTATATCAATTTTTTCTACATGTAGTCGATGGCTTGGAATTCTTTCAAAGGGTGGCCTAAGCTCTATTTTGTCGAGTGGAATTTTTGCTTCAACACGATAGTATCCCTCGAGTTCTTTATCTCGTATTAATGAAATATCTCCAAATTTCGGAATTCTATAAGTACCTAAATTAACAACTGCTAGTTCTTTTGGTTTTTCAACTGCTTCAAGATATTTTCGACGTTTAAGTTCTTCTACTGTTAAAGGTTTATCTTTAGATGCCTTTTCCATTCTATTCCACTT
>JAKLZD010000140.1 GCA_024256245.1 Candidatus Methylarchaceae archaeon HK01M | reverse complement strand
GATACTTAGGGTCTCTTTTCATCAACAATCGGTTAATAAGGCTTTTTTTATCACCAAGATCCTCGAATCCTTGAAGGTAAGATACACTTATATGCTGAACGACAACATGGAGGAAGTGAAAAGGTATCCTACAAATGCTGCTTTCCAATGTTCTTCATCATCTTTTGGAAATATTCGATTTATGTTTTCGAAGACCCATTTATTATCAAGATAGTAAAGATTAGCCAAATACTCTCCTACTGTTACTGAAAATTCAAATGAAGATCCTTCGAAATCTCTGTCAAGACATTTTGTAAAATATCTCTTTATATCTTCCACCCATCTTTTCCTGCCTTTCTTCTGTGATAAACGGGCGAAACGAAGAGAATAGTTAATCATCGCTGAGAAAACCCTTCATCTCGAGGAGTTAAGTACCGAAGTGACAAGATCCTCCATATCAGACAGGTCTGATTCAGTTCTTCCTGCAAGAATCAAGATAATTTTCTTCGCATTTGGCAGAAGTTTTTACAACCTATTGAAGAAGTCGTTAAAAGAATAGTTGAAGCTCCTTCTGAACTACCTTTCCGGTTATCTCACATGAAGCCAATTATTGACGGAGTAAAGGTTCAGACTTCTAGGAAGGGTTTAGATACTAAGATCAAGGAAGGTGCCATTGCTCATGCTTCTGTCTGGGAGCCCCATTTCGCAGATCTGCTGGTTACGCATATTGAGAGGAAAAGATTAGGAGACTTTACCGAAGAGGATGCAAAACGTGAAGGCGGGTATACTTTAGAAGAGTTCAAGGATGTCTGGAAAGAGCTTCACGGTGAATGGAATCTCAATGAAAGAGTATACGTGATTCATTTTAGAAAAGTGAGCTGAGGTCTAATTGCCGTATGATAAAGAGCAGGTTCTTGTTTTAGTTAAAGCGGCACCTAATTGGAGTAGTACATTTAAGGAATACCAGATATGCACAGCTGGAATCAGCGAAGATGGAAGTTGGAGACGGCTATATCCATTCCCAGAAGAGGTGATGCTAAAGAAAGACATTCGAGTATGGGATTTAATTGAAGTTGAGACTACAAAGCCAATCCGTGATCCCCGTCCAGAAAGTCGGGAAATAAGAGCCGAATCCATTTGTAAAGTAGGGCGTATAGAGGATAGAAAGGAAAGAAGGAATAACCTTGAAAAAATCATGGAGATATCACTGGATATTCCTATGTCCGAAAAAAGGTCAATGATGCTTGTTAAGCCTGAAATAGCTTAATTTTCGATTTAATTTGTTCTTATTAGCTTCTTTCTTGTAAAGCGCCAAAATTCTCATGTAGACAAGTTTTTAGCTAAATTTTAATCCCCACACACACGGAGGTTAAAATTGTTGACGCTTTCAGTTTCAGTTGACGCTTGATATAAGAGTGTCCAGTCTTATATACTAATCGAAGTTTCTTCCACAACTCATAAAAACTCACTCACACTGCGCTAAAAATGTGGAATTTCAGAAGAGACTTTCTTAAAATGGTTAATAATTACTATTGTGGCGGATCCTTTTAAGGGAATGTGAGATGCTTGTAACTCTTATAAACATCTATATCTCAATAATTTTTGGGGTATTATATGAGCTATCTTTTTTTGGTTGCTAGGAAACTTCTTTTTAAGCGCAAGAGTAGTCTTTTAACAGCTTCCTTGGCTGTTGCTGCCACTATATTCCTTATAACATTTAACGGAGTAGTTTTTGAAGGTGTATTCAATGCTGTTGAGAGAGATCTGGTAAGCTTCCAATACGGCAACGTGGTGATTCGAAACGAAAAAGAGCAATTTTTGGATACTGCCGACTATCAGATTATAAACCAAATAACTAGGCATCCACTCGTAGAAGCTGCGGCTCCAAGAATTCAGACTTCGGCTACAGAGGTAAAATACAAGGCTTTAGACGGAAAATACTCTGTTTACAAAGTCTTTGTCATAGGCATTGATCCCCGCCTTGAACCAAAAGTCTCCCAAATCTTTAACTCTTTAACTACTGGAAAACCCAAGATTTCACCAGAAACGGCTCTGGTGGGGAAAGATTTGGCTCAAAATTTGAGGCTTGACGATCCCGATGGGCGCGTAGAGGTTAAATTTAGTAGAGGGGACCTTGAATTTTCAAGATGGCTCAAGGTTTCAGGCATAGTGAGTTCGCCCGTTACCGGAGGCCTAAACGAACTCTTGATAGTTCACATAGATCTTCTCAGGGATATCTTGAATGTAGAAAAAATATCCACATCAATAATTGTGAAGCTTAGCCAAGATGAAAGGGCTGAGGAGGTTATAGATTGGATTAAACCTAAATACCCAGATTATGAGGTGCTAACTGCCAACGAGGCTGCAGGTTGGCTGGAGCAGGCAGGTGCGACGACTTCCTTTATAAACCTCGTAGGATACGCGGGCATGATCGCCTCAGCATTAGCGGTAATAACCGTGCTGACCATGATAGTGAGTGGGAAAACACGAGATATAGGCGTGCTCCGATCCATCGGAATCTCTAAAAAGGGAATAATTCTAATATTCATTCTTGATGGAATTCTCATAGGGCTAATAGGAAGCACTATTGGAGCCTTGGCAAGTAGCTCGATAGTTTTACTACTGGAAAACTTTCCTATAGCCTTTTTTGGGGGCATAATACTTGAAGTCAGTTTTGGCTTTAAATTAGACCTAATAT
>JAKLZD010000141.1 GCA_024256245.1 Candidatus Methylarchaceae archaeon HK01M | reverse complement strand
AGAGTTATAGCAAGGCTGAAAAATGGTCTTGGTATGCCCTTCTGATAGCTGGTATTATACTTTGGGGAAGCTTGATAGGTTACCGAATCGTAATCGGATATTTGGCACCCAGTATTGTGACCTTCATAATTGGACTGGTGCTTTTTGTCGTTGGTATAACGCTTCCAGCCAAGGCAATCTTGAGTAAAAAATCCACTTAACTGATCGTAAACAAGGAAGATATTTCAACTTAATGATCATGATCATTTGTATATTTTCTGTGTAATCAAAATTTTTATTTTAAAAGAACCACTACTAATGGGGACAAAATTTGAGGAAAAGACGTGTAAATGCTCTAAGTCTTAAACCAAGTCCGACTGAAAGTGGATTAGGAGGCGCTCCTACAGAACCTAGTACGCCTGTCGGGGGAGAGTTATTACCAGCAGTATCTCAGTACTGGCTTCTCATACTACTTCTTTTACTTCCCTTAGGTTTACTACTCTACAAGAAAAGGAGCACTTTATTCCCTTGGATTGTGAAGTTACTGATACTTTAATCCCCCCTTCTTTCTTTTTTTGAGTCAAAGATTAGCTGTTTTATAGTCTATCGTTCTTTCTCCATTTTTCTCAGCAAAAGTAATTATTTAAATAGGGATCGGTAATCTGGATCGAAAGGTGCAGATGATGAGTTTCTGTCCAATACATGACAAAGTTTCACCAAATCGTTGGTGTATTACTCACGGTGAGTTCCATAGAGTCTGCTGTTGGACGAGTGAATGTAAATCTACATTCGAAGAGCATCATCCGATATGTCCGGAGTGTGGAAAAGAGATGGAAAGAGTTGGCGATTGTCTATTTAGACCCCATCCAGATTTCATTACACCCCATCCAGATCTCATAAGAATCACAAAGTCATTTTACGTCTGCTGGGGTTGTCGAATAACTAAAGCCGTCACGTGGAAATAATTGAGAAAGTAATCAATTTCTAAATTTTTCCATTTTGATCTGAAAATTATCGGTCATCTTATCTCCTTCAAAGCTATTGCAGGTTAGCCTTATTCTGATCTTGGACTATCAAGAGCTAAGGCAATGGACCATCCGAGAAAGGGACACGATATCCCACCGGTTCATATCTTTTAATTTTGATTTAGAAATAGATTTAATCTGATCTTACATCAAGAGCGCTAATTTAGCTTTTACACGCCCTCTAAATTCATTTAGAGGTCTGTCATCGTTTATGATGTAGGAGTCGGCCATGGCTATAACCTCTCCCAAGCCCAGTTCTAACTCTGCCCTGTCTCTTTTTTCAAGATCTTCACCTATTTTTGAATCATCTGGACGGTTTCTCATAGATAGACGCTGTAACCTTATTTTAAAAGGAGATAACAATGCAAGAACTTTGACATCAGAAAACATCATAAAGTATCTGACTTCCTCAAGACTTCTTACACCATCTATACATACTACATCTGCCTTGATTCGATTCAAGTTCTTTACAGTCCTCTCAGCAACTATCTGATTACCCAAACTCGCCCTGATATCCTTCATTACAAACTCGTAGCTTTTTGCTTCCTCTTTTAACCCTCTCTTCTTTACCTCTTCCCTTATCACATCCCCCATATTCAGAACAGGTATGCTTAGCTCTTCCGCCACTTCATTCACTACAGACTTCCCAGAGCCTGGCATCCCTGCAACCAGAATGAGTTTTCTGACCAACTCTCTCTTTAATCCAAATCTATTAAATAATAATTTCTCATCTAAAACCTTCATCTTGGGTTAATATACGTAAGTTAAGTTAATTTAAGTTAGGATCCTTTCTATCTTTACTCTTTACTTTCTTCTTCGACGGTTTCTTCGGACACCGTTGTGAAAGATACTTCCTCATCTATGGGCTTTGGTGGCGGTGTAGTTGCCATCGTCCATCCTATCCAAGCTAGTATCGCCAAGATCGCTGCTGCAGCCACGAAGACAGTTATCTGTAAAACGAATATAGTCCAAGCAGTAAAGAATAGGAGCCAACCATAGAAAATTATGACTGCGATGCTTACTAAGAACATCAAAACGCCTATTGTTTGATCTTTTTCCATTTTTATCCTCTCAAACCTACAGAGTTCTTGTATATATACTTTAATCTTGAGTCTTTATTATTCTGGCTTAAGTAGGTCTGCCCTTGTCACGACCCCGATAATATGCTTTCCTTTCATCACCAAAATCGCTGGATAGAAATTCAGCATTGGAATCAGAAGCTCTACGGGTGTATCTTCGTCTACTGTTGGGAAGGGTGGTTCCATAACTTTCTTTACCTGCTCTCTGAAAAGCTTTCTAGAACCTTCCTCATCTGATAACTTCTTAATGAGAACCTTTTCAGATACGCTCCCTATAACTTCATCTTTACTTAAGACAGGCATCTGAGAAATTGCGTGTTTATGCATCAACTTAACTACTTCATCCACTGTGGAATCGCTATCTACAGATATCACGTCTCTAGTCATCACGTTTCCCACCTTTTTGGAATTTTTCACCTGTAACCTCTGTAAGGTTTTAAAGATAGCCATAGTCTTAGAGAAAGATGGGTCTATGCTTCCCCTCTCTATCTTCGCTATGAGTGATTGACTAACGCCAGAAATCTTGGCCAATTCGTTCTGAGTCAATCCTAAAATCTTTCTCATCTTTTGTATATCCCTTAATTGGAGTGACATGTATCAAATGAATAATCTTTTTTCTTTATTATTCTTTTTGTAATTGGAAGTCGTTTTATTTGATTTGAAATGAATCTTTGAGTGGATAAAAAATTTATTATCTTGCTTCTGGTTCTTTCACTTGGCTCAGCCATGCCCGATTCAAGCAACAGAAGTGATGACTGGCATTCTATCAGCTTAGACGGCGTCTTAACTAGCTTAGGATCAAGAATAGATGGGCTAAGCTCGAGCGAAGCATCTGAGAGATTGACCAAATATGGTCCGAACGAGATCGAATCTAAGGCTCGTAGGGGTACGTCCCGAATAATTCTCTCTCAACTCAAGAACCCTTTCATATGGATACTGACGGTTGCCGCTTTACTTTCTTATGAGAATCCTCTCGATTCATCTTTGATAATCATACTTGTAGGAGTTATGATCGTCTTAGGAACGATACTTGAGAGAAAGGCTGAAAGTGCACTTGAAGCTCTAAAGAAGCTCTCTCCAATCAAGGCTAAAGTCACTAGAGAGGGGGCTTTGAGGACTGTGAACGCCTCTGAACTAGTACCTGGCGATATTGTTGAGATAGACGCTGGTGATAAGATACCTGCCGACATCTATCTCATATCTGATTATAACCTTCAAGTCGATGAGTCAACCTTCACAGGTGAATCCTTACCCGTCTCGAAGAGGAGTGGTGCCATACTCGAAAGAAAAACCCCTGTTTACTCTAGAGTTAACATGCTCTTCACAGGTACTTTGGCTACCATGGGTAGTGGATCGGGCGTGATCGTAGGGACAGGGATGAATACAGAGCTAGGTAAAATATCTGCTCTCATAGAAAAGAAGAGTGAGACGACTCCGCTAGAAATCCGTATAAGAAGATTATCTCTTCATATCTCAATAATATTCGGTGTAATTATAGCCTTCCTCTTCTTTCAGAATCTTCTTATAGGTACGGATATCGGGGCAGCTATACTTTACGCCGCTACTATGGCGGTTGCAGCCGTTCCTGAAGGCCTTCCTGTTGTAGTGACTTCGATGCTCGCTTTAGGTGTGAGGAGGATGGCATCAAGGAATGCAGTTGTAAGGCGCCTTTCATCTGTCGAAGCACTGGGCTCATGCACAGTGGTTTGCTCAGACAAAACAGGGACTTTGACGAAGAACCAACTTGTAGTCAAGGAAGTTGTGACTTTAGGAAGCCCATCTACCTCAGACCCTAAAACCAGTCTTTTCGAAGGAAATGATGTTGGACTTAAGGCTTTAGCTGTAGGCATCTTGTGCAACGATGCCGAGATATATGACGACGGAGAAAGATCGGTTGCCATAGGCGACCCTACAGAAGTTGCCCTCTTAAGGTATGGAGAGGATTTGGGTCTTAAGAAGGCTGATCTGTTAAAGTCTTACCCTATGGATCATAAGATCCCTTTCGACTCTGATAGGAAGAGGATGAGCACTATCCACTCTTCACCACGCTTCAAGACGATCTGTGTCAAGGGTGCTCCTGAGACTGTCGTACCGAGATGCACGATATTCGAGACATCTGAAGGGGAACAGATTTTAGATGAAAAGACCAGGTCGAAGATAGAGGCTGAAGAGGCGAGGCTAGCGGAGCAAGGGATCAGGGTTCTAGCCATGGCCTATAGGAAATTGGATGAAATTCCAAAGTCTATACAAGTAGATGAAGTAGAAGATGAACTTACTTTTCTGGCATTGGTTGGTATGAGGGACGAGCCTAGAGAGGGAGTCTTAGATTCTGTTCAAAAGCTGAAGAATTCTGGTGTAAAGGTCGTCATGCTCACAGGGGATAGCAAAATAACTGCAAGATCGATAGCAAAGGAGCTCAGCATCTTGGAAGAGGGAGAAGAGGTGGTGTCTTCTGATGAATTTGAAGAGATGAGTGATGAAGAGATAGATACCAAGTTGGACAAGATTTCTGTCTTTGCAAGGGTGTCTCCAGAGCATAAGATGAAGATAGTCGAGGCATACAAGCTCAAAAGACATTACATAGCGATGACGGGTGATGGTGTGAACGATGCTCCTGCCCTGAAGGCAGCCCATGTTGGAGTTGCCATGGGTAAGAGAGGTACCGAGGTTGCTAGAGAGGCATCCGACCTAGTTCTCCTCGATGACAACTTCTCTACAATAGAAAGGGCTGTAGAGGATGGCAGAGGGATATTCGACAATATAAAGAAGGCAACTTTCTCCCTCCTCTCTGCTAACCTTGCTGAGATACTTATAATAACGTACGCTCTAGTCTTGGGTCACATACTGCCTCTTTTACCTATTCACCTTCTTTGGATAAACCTCGTTACAGATGGGATGCCGATTCTTGCTCTAGCCTTCGATAGAGTGACCCCTCGAGTTATGGATAGACCTCCAATCAACCCTTCCAAAGGTATAATATCGAGAAAGGATATCCTTGTGATGGGCATAATCACCTTTATCATAACCCCTGCATCTATATACATCTTCGAGGGTGCGTTACCACTAGGGGAGACTTACGCTAGAACCATGGTCTTCACCTACTTGGTTGTATCTGAAATCTTTGTAGTCTACGTCTTTAGAAGCTATCTTAGAGCAAGTCTGTTAGAAAATAAGATGCTATACATATCGGTAGTTGCTACACTCTTGGCCCAGATCTTTATAGTCCAATCTCCTTTTTTGGATATCATATTCCAGACAGAAGCCTTGAGTCTAAATTCATGGCTCACAATACTTCTCTTTTGTACTCCTCTTTTCGCTTTAATAGCATCGATCGAACTCATAGGGAAGGGAGGAAAAAAGGTAAAGAGAGGATTTCTGTAGCAGTAAACCTTCTTCTCTTCACCCTATCCCCAAATAATTAGATAGTTGTATAGAGTAGAAGTCTTTAGAGAAGAGTTTATTATGATTATGCATAGTTCTCTACACAATAATCAAGGTGAAAGGACTGGACCTTTGGTCTCTATTAATCATAATATTATTGATATTGCTTACGTTTCAGATAGTTGTCCGCATATGGGCAAAGTTCCATCCATCCCCAATTCCCTCACCCCTTCTTAGAATACTCGATATCCCGCTCAGAGACGCTGTTGTAAAAGGGGAAGAGTTGCTGAAAAGGTCTGGTCTTAAATCTAGACAGAAAGTCCTTGAAGTTGGTTGTGGAACTGGCTTTTACACGGTCAAGGCAACAGAAATCATAAAAGAAGGAGAAGTTCATGCATTAGATCTTCAAAGTCTGGCCATCGACAAAGTTAGAGGAAAGATCAAAGAAGGTAAGATCGAGAACCTTATGTTGATCAAGGCTGATGCCCAGAATCTGCCCTTCAAGGATGAAGTCTTCGAGCTTGCCTTCATGGTTACTGTCATGGGGGAGATTCCAGACAAAGAAACTGCTCTCAAGGAACTGAATCGAGTACTGAAGCTCAGTGGGCTGTTGTCGGTCACAGAATTCCTCCCTGATCCTCACTATCTTATGAGAAGAACTCTCAGCAATCTCGTTGAAGGGTCTGGGTTCAGCCTAATAGAATACCATGGCAATCTCTTCTGTTATACTGTTAACTTTCAAAAGGAATTATAGTAATGTAATGTTATTCGACTATAGGATTTAAATACATGAATTCTGTTGAATACGACGGTTATGACCGAATTCGCAATAGAGACCGTTTGCTTGTCCAAAATCTTTGGAAGGATTACAGCAGTGGCCGGCCTCGATCTTAAGGTTGTAACTGGAACGGTTCATGGCTTCCTTGGTCCAAATGGAGCGGGAAAGACTACAACCATCAAGCTTCTTCTTGGGCTCTTAAAGCCCAATGCAGGTTCCATTCGAGTATTGGGGTTTGAAGGTGGCGGTAAAAGAATTGATATAAGAAGGAGGATAGGCTATATGCCTGAACTTCCAAAGCTTCCGTTCTTCCTTAAAGGGCGAGAACTTCTGGAGATATATGGTGACATATATGGCCTCCCAAAAAAAGAAAGATCCGATTCAGCAAAAAGATTGCTAGAGATGGTCGGATTGAGTGATAGAGCAGAGGACCGAATCGCTCATTACAGTAAAGGGATGCAGCAGAGGTTGGGCTTGGCTCAAGCCTTGATTGGAGATCCTGAGCTTGTAATCTTAGATGAGCCGAGTCTCGGTCTTGACCCTGTTGGCATGGTCGAGGTCAGGGGGATAATCAAGAAGATATCATCTGAGGGGAGAACCGTCTTTCTTTCGTCGCATCTATTAAATGAGGTTCAACAGATCTGCTCTCATGTTACAGTCATCAACAGGGGGTCGAAGATGATAGAGGGAAGTATCCCGACCCTCCTCGAAAAGCTTTCCGAATCTAACAAGATCACTGTCCAGCTAGAGAAGGTATCGGACGATATCGTGAAGGCATTGGAAGGTTTGAACTTCGTAGAGGAAGTAAAGCGGGAAGGCGATAAAGTTCAAATCCTCTGCTCAAAGACTGGAGATTTTAGGGCTGATGTATCGAGGACCATCTTAGACGCTGGAGGTCTTATAATAGGCATGAGGGTAGATGAAAGGAATCTTGAAGAGCTCTTCTTGGAGCTTATAAAGGGGAGGACTTGACCTTAGAAAGGTGAGGGGTTTGGGCAGGTTTAGAGCCATTTTAAAATATGAGCTTCTCTGGAACTTTAGGAAGAGGAAGTTCCAAGCGATCTTGCTGATCGTCTTGGCCGTCCAGATACTTACCTTCATCGTTCCTTACATCCTTTCTTACACAGCTGGTCAAGAGATTCAACAAGACCCTTACAGAGCACTATCCTCCCCACCAGGCTTCTTCTTATTTTTATTCGCAATAGCTGTAGGGATGAACTCGATCTCTGAAGAATTCGAGCATGGAAGAGCCCAAATCCTCTTCTCCAAGCCTATCTCTAGGTCCCTGATCTTTCTGGCTAAGGCAGTTGCTGCTCTTATAATACTGACAGTCGCCTACGTGATCCTTGACGTAATCGGTCTGGCGTTGTCATATTTAGTCTACGGCCCCCAAGAATACATGATCTTCTCTCCGATTCTGATCCTTGGGATATTACTCGCTACTCTTGTCTACTTGTCGATAGTCTTCTTCTTAGGTTCCGTTTCTAAAAGCTCGATAATAGCAGCCTTGGGCTCCTTTGGTATTCTTATAGGTCTGGGAATTACAGTTGGGGTTCTTGGAACTTTTGGGGGATATGCTTGGATAGCAGACTACGTTCCGAGTGCCGGTCAGAGTGGTCAAGTGATGGGGACCCTTCCACCTTTGTCTCTCTCTACAGGCACCGACAACCTTGGTGGAATCCTCAGCCAAATTGTGATCGACCCCAATGCTCAAGTAAACGTAACATATGTAGTTGGGATAGATATAGGTCAGATCCCACCCGTGATTCAGTATGAGTCCCAGATAATCTCCATACAAGATATCACGATAAGGGCACTTGGGGTAGCCTTTGCTTACACCCTGCCTCTACTTCTAATATCATGGATCGTATTCAGAAGGACTGAGATAAAGGAGTGAATAAAAAAACACTCGTTATTTATTCTTGTTTGACAGCTGCTTTGACTGCCTCTTTCATTTTTGGATCGTTGAGTTCGTATATAAACTTGTGTAACACTACGTTCAATGATTATAAAGTTCTAAAAGAGGATTATGCTTTTCGGGAATCAAGCCAGCTTAAGAAGACTATATATGAATGAATATTAGTGTGATGGTATCGTCACGAAGATAGAAGCATTCCTTTAAGCTCTCTAACCCTATGATCTTCTGTACCTTCCCCTTTTCTCTTTTTCACAAGCCTGATAGAGGATTCTCCTAAGACATTCCTTCATCTTTGATTTAGCGAGAACTACCTTTCTTAACTTGAACTGCTAAAAATAGACTTCAGCCAAATATCTCTCTCCATGAAGAGACAAGCAGGCATTGGCATCTTGATATATTCCAATTATAGTTCTAAACTCTTCTAAGTTTAGAAACTTCAAGTTTGAATTGGAGTTGGGGGTCTTCGTCCTCTCATAATTAGATATGCTACAACAACTATCACAACTAAAATTACTGCAACGATTATGGCTATGGTTGTCAAGTCAAGTCCGAATATAATCCCTGCACTCACAGTGAAGCTGACCATAGCCTCTTTCCAGTTGCCTACTTTATCAACAGCCTTGACGTAAATAGTATGGCTTCCATCAGTAACTCCTGTAAATTCATGACTCGTAGCTGTTCCAACGTTGATCCATGAACCCCCATCGAACTTCACTTCATAGTGGTCAATACCTGAGCCGGAGTCTGAACCAGTCCATACAACATTTACAGTTGAAGATTTTATCTCAGAACCACCTGTAGGTGAGGTCATATAGACAGTTGGAGGAATGAGATCTGGATAGATAGCTACACCTACTGGTCCTGCGAAACTATCGAATTCGTATATCACCGTCCTTTCACCTTGAGGAGTTATCTTGGTTAGGTTGTTTCCCCAAGTTTCTGCTACTATATAATTGCCATCAGAGTCTATGGCTACACCCTGAGATCCAGTCCCAGGGTCGAATTCGTATATCACCGTCCTTTCACCTTGAGGAGTTATCTTGACCAGATTGTCTGCACTCCAATCTGTTACTATATAATTACCATCAGAGTCTATGGCTACCCAATAAGGTGTAGTCCCAGGATCGAATTCGTATATCACCGTCCTTTCACCTTGAGGAGTTATCTTGACCAGATTGCATGTTTGACCATCTATTATATGAAATTCTGTTACTATGTAACTACCATCGGAGTCTATGGCTACCCCTATAGGTCCAGTCTCATCAACGAATTCATAGTTGAATATCACCGTCCTTTCACCTTGAGGAGTTATCTTGACCAGATTGCATACCCCCTCTTCTGTTACTATGTAATTACCATCAGAGTCTATAGCTACATCATTAGGAAT
>JAKLZD010000070.1 GCA_024256245.1 Candidatus Methylarchaceae archaeon HK01M | reverse complement strand
AATCCCGAGAGTGTATTGAATTTGCCTAAGACAGCTCTTAATATGGTGGCTATGAGCAATCGATCAAATTTAATTTAATGATAGGGAGTCTATAACACAATCGTTTATAGTTACCAATTCCTAGATTTATTGGATTATAATTGAGTTTACCTATAGGAAAGGTTCCAAAAGAGATTCTTGAGAAATACGTCCTCAAGTTTACTGGAGAGAGTTCGGAGAATGTTGTTCTTGGTCCAAAGTTCGGGATAGATTTCGCTGTGATAAAGCTCGATGGAAGATATATGATTGTCGCCTCTGATCCAGTTACAGGAGCTGAGAAAGAAGTTGGGTGGTATGCTGTCAATGTGAGTGCCAATGATGTTGCAACCAGCGGCTCAAGACCAACATACCTTGAATCTGTTATTCTTTTACCTCAAGGAAGCAAAACTGAAGACGTTATGAATATGTCGATACAGATTCATAGGGCAGCCAAAGAATTAGGCATATCTGTAATAGGTGGGCATACAGAGTTAACTTTAGGGTTGAGGCGTGCAATTGTAGTAACTACCACATTTGGCTTCACAGAGAGATATATTACAGCAGCAGATGCAAGGGAGGGTGATTTTATACTCATGACCAAGACGGCTGGGTTAGAAGGCACTTCGATCTTGGCTGATGCTTTTAAGGAGAAATTGTATAGATTAGGAGAAAATGTGATATCTAATGCTTCAAAGATGGCAAGAGGGATCAGTGTAGTTGATGAAGCAACGAGGGCGTTTAAGATTGGTTTTGTCCATGCCATGCATGATGCAACCGAAGGAGGGGTAATTGGAGGGGTTTACGAGATGGGCGTAGCATCGAACCTTGGTTTCGTAATAGAAGTAAAGGATATACCAATAGCATTAGAGACTAAGACTATTTGTAGAGCCCTTGATCTAGACCCTTTAAAGCTGATAAGTTCTGGAGTCTTGCTCTTGGCTGTAGAACCTTCTAAAGTCGATGGGCTCTGTGCTGATTTAAGGAAGATAGGAGTTCGAGTGAGTATAATAGGGTACTTTACAAGAGGTAAAAGGATAGTTATAGAAGATGGCTCAGAGAAATTTATAGAAGAAAGCATTATTGACGAGCTTTGGAAGGTTTTATCATGACAACGATCGAATCGATCATTTTTGACTTATATTAAAATCGAAATGAGTTGGGATAGACTAACTTCCAAACCTTCTCTTCCTTCTTTGATATGTTCTTATCGTTCTCATTAAATCGATCTTTCTGAACTCAGGCCAATAGGTGTCTATAAAAACGAACTCACTATAGGCACTCTGCCACAATAAGAAACCGCTTAACCTCTCCTCCCCAGAAGTTCTTATGATGAGGTCGGGCTCGGGGTGTGGAAGGTGTGAAGTATACAGATGCTCCTCAATGATCTTCGGAGTTATATCCGATGGATCGATTTCTCCACGTCTAACCTTCTTAACTATACTCTTGACGCCGTCGACTATCTCCAAGCGTCCACCATAAGCTATAGCGATATTTAGGAAGTGTTCATCATAATCTTCAGTAGCCTTCTCGATCTTAATCAGAAGTTTCCTTATAGAATCAGGGAGTAGATCGAGCTTCCCCAGAGCCTTTATACGAATTTGGTGCTTGTGAATGAGTTCGTCTTGGAATAGATCCTGGAGTTTCTCTTCCATAAGATCTAAGAGCTCTTTAACTTCTTCAGGTGATCTCTTAAGGTTCTCTATAGATAGAACGTATAGAGTCAAAGTTTTGATATTGAATTCATGGCACCATTCAAGAAGTTTTTCCACCTTTTCTGCGCCATACCGATGGCCGACCGACCTTGCATAAGAGTGGGATTCTGCCCATCTTCTGTTTCCATCCAATATGATTCCTATATGCTTAGGAGCTTCGGCCTTCCCTATCTGGTTACTCAAGTATTTAGTGTATAGTCTATAGACTCCTGATATCTTCAATAATAAGTTGAACAATTTAAGCCCTTCGCCTTACTTTCCTATGATAGCGAATGTATCTATACGCCACCACCGCAACGAGAAACGTCACTATGAGTCCTAATAAGAGCTGTGATATGAGTGTAAAGACGCTCTGCTCTGGGTTTATCAAGATCTGTGAAAATTCGAGGAGTGGTATGTAGAGAAAGGCTAATACAATAAGGGCGAAAGCATCCTGCCAGATCTTGACACTCTTCCTCATCCAATTGGTGATCATAAAATAGCCTAAGTATATCGAGAGCCCAATCCAGGTTAGTGGTATGGCTTCTTTCATAAACCATCCAAAGAGCAAAGGTCCATGTTTCAGTATCAAGGAAAAATCACGTAAAATCTCCTGATATTCAGGTAAACTCGACATAGAAATGAATGCTTGATAGAAAGCTACAGATATAACCAATAGGGTCGTCACTACAGAGAAGAGCCGAATGTATGAAGATGGGCTCATCTTCTTTATCGATATTCGCACCTTCCCTATCGATGTAGTATGTTTGAGTAGATCGAAGCCCCATACCATCAAAGCGATGCCAAGGATTATCGAGGTTATCTGTGTAGCAAGTTGAAGTAAATTGAAGAGACTGAGAAGGCCTGTAACGAGAAGTAACAATCCTGGCACCCCTAAAGAAAATTTGGAGTACTTTGGGTCGCTGACGAGCATCTTAAGGTATCTCCCAAGCACAGCATAAGATTCTTCTAAACTTTTACTATGTTTTATGACCACCCTTCTCACGGAGATAACAGGTCCCACTCCCAATAAGATGGGCAAGATAGCTCTATCATCAAAACCATCCGAGACCAAGATCATGCCGCTTGCACTGAATCTGCTTATAACTTCTATCAGTTCAGCCCTTAATTTCTGGTCGGCTTCTACTCCTTCTTCAGACGATCCAGCTATCGCCGCTACTTCACATTCGTGACCCTTACTTACTAGCTCGTTGTATTGCTTCACTGCTGCAAAGATGGCGTTGGCATCTGCTTCCTCAGGGTCTGCAATTGACAGCTTTGTGGCTGCTTCTATGCAAGCATCTCTGCCAATTACTGGGGTCTTGACTTTGGCCTTAACCCCTATATCATCATCTCTATCTACACTAAGTACAAGTAGCTTGGACGGCCCTTGCCCCGCAGTCAAAATCTTCATATAATAAAGTCGCAGGTATTACTTAAACGATTCACTTTTATCTTCTTCAAATAAGAGCTTCAACTCATCCCAACTTAGACTTTTGCCTTTTATGAGTTTATCTTTCATTTTAGATCGAGCTTCTTCAAGCAGAAATTTCTCCTTACGCTTCGTGATAATACTCTCCCTCAATCTTTTTCTTTCTTTCAACTCGGATAGCTCTGCATCTATATGATCTAAGTTTTCTTTAAGCTCAGCTATATCTTGCTCTATCTCTTTATCTTCCTGCAATAATTGCTGCTTAGTCATCACGATTTTGTGTAACATTCCCTTACGATTCTTCAATTCGGGCAAGATCGATGTCTTCATCGAATCCAATTCATCTAGTTTATTCTTTAGGGAGCCGACTTCAGATAAGAGCTCATTCATTTCCCGCTTCATCACATAGGCCTTCTTCCAAAGGTACAACTCGAATTCTAACTTCTTTATGTATTCTATTAGTTGTTTTTCCTCATCTCTTGTAAGGCGCTCTGTCTGAAGCTTCCACTCAATCTTTTCCAACTTCTCCATAAGTAACCTTTCAGATTTATGGGAGATTCTCTTCTCGAACCTCCTAAGCGCCTTATCGACTTCACCAACCTTACCCTTTATTTCGTTTATCTTTGATAAAAATTCTCTACGTGCATCTCTGAGTTGCCTCATCAATTTATATTGCTCCGAAATAGTTCTTCTCTCTTCATTCTCTTTTTCCTTAGTCTCTCGGGTTTCCTTCCCTAGCTCACGCCTTCTTTGGGCCAGCCTTTTGAGCTCACCCATCAGACTCAACCTATATTTGATTAATGATGAAATTCTCTGCTCTATTTCATCCAGATTCTGCTCATCTTCGGGTATCATCTTTCAGACTCCTTTGTGTGGGGAAGAATTATTCTTGCACTGACTGCTACCAGTCCAGACTGATAGACCATTATAGGGTTCAAGTCGATCTGGTCGATCTCTTTGATTGCCTCTATCAGTTCAGAGATTCTCACTATCGCATCTAAGATGGCTTCTACGTCCAATTTTGGGGAACCCCTATAACCATCTAAAAGAGGGTAACCCCTTATCTCTTGGACCATCTCCAAAGCGTCATCCTTGGTAACAGGGGCGATTCTAAAGGATGTATCTTTAAGTAGCTCGACGAAGATACCGCCAAGACCGAACATCACTGCTGGACCGAACTGTCGATCCCTTACTCCCCCTATAACCACCTCTGTTGATGAAGGTACCATCTTATGCACTATGATGCCAGAAAACCTTGCATTAGGCGCTTTCTCTTTAATGCTCTCTTGAATTTCTTTAAACTTCTCTGAGATCTGATCTGAATCGGCGATGTCCAACTTTACGCCGCCTACATCGCTCTTGTGGATTATGTCTGGGGATACGACTTTGAGCACTATTGGGTAGCCTAAAGCATCGGCTATCTTCTGGGCTTCTTCTATAGAGGTAGCTAACTGGAAGGTCGGCACGGAGATACCTATCATAGCCATCAAAGCCATAGCCTCCGATTCAAGTAACAGGTGCCGCTCCATTGATAGAGCATTCCTTATCACTTCGGAAGCTTTCTTAAGTTCTATCTTCAATTCCTAGACACTCTCCTTAATGATCATATTGTTAAATTTAGAGTATGCAAGGTGCGCAACTCCTATCTTGAAGATCGAAGATTAAGAACTTTCCATAGTCATCGATAAAGCATTCCCTCCACCAAGGCAAGCTGTTGCCAAACATCTCTTCAAACCATGGTCTTTTAAAGCGTATAGAAGAGTAACGAATATTTATCCCACTGCACCCAATAAAAACTACATTCTTCATATTAGATCATTCTTCATTCCAATAGTCTTATAAAAAGAAAAATCAAGAACGGCAATAATCTTTACAAGCCCTTAAAAAATTCTTTACTAATCTTGGTTGGTAAGCGAAATGAATTTGTGTAAGAACAGTATTATATTCAAGCCAAGCATCAAGCTTTCGAGACGGTCTGTCAAGAATGGCTTTATGATGCTTAGACCTAAGTAGTCAGGACTGATTTTGAAAGCTTGATCTTCAAGACCTCGCATCTTTAAAGAACTTATAAGACCAACCTGAATCGTAGTCTTCCTAACCCCACTGTGAGGACCGGCTATTATTACCTTAGGCATGATTACTTCTAACATCATGATGGCCATTAATATTAGGTTGATCTCTATAAAGATGATCTATCAGGGATTAGTGTGAGCTTTATCAAAAAGTTTTTTTAAAGTCTCTAAAGCTGCTGCCTTGGCACCGAACTCTGCAATTTTTTTATCATCGGCGCTTCCTATCACTATCGAATCGCCCTCATCTGGTCTTAGCTTTGTTATCAGTATATCATGAATCTTGGGTGAATGTTTAGAGAAACTTTCCTTCAATCCAGGCATGGTCAACTTGCCATTAGTGTAGACCAGCGTTGTGGCTCCTGAAGCACCAACCTTAAGGGCAGCATCCCTCTGCTCTACCCCTTGTCCTATAACCTTCGCAGCACCTTTGACCAAGATTGCGATGTTAAATCGACTTACTGAATAAGAGGAGGGTATAAGCTCTAAATCTTCTGAGATTCTTGAGTTTAGATCTGAAAAGATCTCCTTACCAAAATCGGTGAGTATACAACCGAACTTTGTAGATTCTATTACACCCTTTCTCTGGAGACGCTTGATCAGAGTACGGGTTGCACCCTCTCCCAATTGTAGAATAAGCGATATTTTTGCTCGTCCTATAGGTCCTCTCGAGCCGACTACTTTTATGAAGGTAAATATATGAACAGGCGTAAACGAAGGAAGTTGCCCCGGCGCTATTTTTTTAGTTATCTCGTCGATTACCTCTAAAAATTTCATTTTCTGACTTTCACACAAGTTCAATTTACTTTTTAATATCTCTACTATTTTATAAATTTATCAGCTTACTATTTAATTTTACTATATTTTTTTAAATAAATCATTAAACTTATGATGGGAGAGTGCCAGCCCTTTTCATTATCTCCTTGGCAACTATTAGGCCAGAGGTAGATGACTGTACAAGACCTCGAGTAATGCCTGCACCGTCTCCGGCAGTGAATAGGTTACTAATCTTAGTCTCAAGGACGCCACTAAGCTCCAGCCTCGATGAGTAAAACTTCACTTCTACTCCATAAAGAAGGGTATGCCTAGAATATATGCCTGGAGAGATCTTATCAAGAGCTTTTAACATCTCTTTTATATCGCTCAGATACCGCCCCGGCAAAGCGAAGCTCAGATCCCCTGGATTTATATCCTCAAGGGTAGGCTTTACGATACTTCTGCTTAACCGCTCCAATGTAGACCTTCTACCAACATCGAGATCGCCAAGCCTTTGTACTATCACACCACCAACCAACAAATTTGCAAGTTTTGCCACATACTTACCATAGGCTACAGGCTCCTTAAAGGGTTCTGTGAATGAGGTACTAGCAAGAATTGCAAAGTTCGTATTTTCAGACTTTTTTCCTTTATAGCTATGACCATTTACAGTTACTATATCGTTCAGTTGCTCTGTTACTACAAAGCCTTGAGGGCAGACACAGAAAGTCCGAACCTTGTCATCAAAAGATTTAGAGTAGTAGATGAACTTAGGTTCATATAGTACATCTGTAAGATCGTTCATCACAGCAGCTGGAACTTCAACCCT
This sequence comes from Candidatus Methylarchaceae archaeon HK01M, assembly GCA_024256245.1. Taxonomy (GTDB): domain Archaea; phylum Thermoproteota; class Nitrososphaeria; order Nitrososphaerales; family JACAEJ01; genus HK02M2. Next base: position 8,450 of record JAKLZD010000070.1, on the reverse strand, counting down.
CACACCTATGTCGACAGGATTGTTTATCGTTCTTAAGCAAAGTCTAGAGGCTTCATGCCTCAACCAATCAGCCCCACCTCTTCCTGGAGCGACTAATATATACTTTGCAAGAATCTCTTCTCCATCGACGGTTCTTACACCTTTAACTTTGTCGCCTTGAACAAGAAGGTTACTGACAGATTGTTCTACGATCACCTCTGCCTTCCCATCTATCTCTTGCCTCATCTTTTTTAGCAGTTGAGTACATTGATCGGTCCCGAGATGCCTTACACGGCTGGGGATTAATCTCAATTCAACCTTTGCTGCCTTTCTTGCTATCTCAGCGATGGCATCGTCGTCACCACCGTAAATGGGGGTTGGAGGGATGAACCTTAAGTAGGTCTCATCAACTTCTTTAATCAGCCTCGTCAACCTCTTCTCTCCCACGTAGTCCTTTAACCACCCTCCTGTCTCTGTGGAAAAGGTTAGTTTACCATCACTGAATGCCCCTGCTCCGCCCCAACCACAAAGGATAGAACTTTTAGATCGGACACGTTTGGATATGTCCTTGCCTTTCTCCAAGATGAGAATTCTTAAATCCGATTTTTCACAAAGTTCTAGAGCAGCGAAGATTCCAGCTGGACCGGCGCCTACAATAATCACATCATAGCTTTTACGATGAGCCATCTAAACTGCCTTTAAATGGACGTTCTGTTATACTTTTAAGAGTTTCCTTCATTTACAAAATAACAATTCTCGATAATTGTTAGCCCTTCGTGCGAATTATCTTCCTCTTTCCTAAGACGTTCCAATACTCTACTTCTATTCCCGAAGAGATCCTCTCTTTCAACTCGGGCTTATCAGGCATAGGAGACTCGAAGACTTCAAAGGTTTCAAGGTCCATAACTTGAATCTTATCTTGTATAATGGCGATTACTTGGCCGCCCCTCTTCTCCACGATTGGAACGTGGACCATGCTAGACACAGGTGCCACCATACTCCTCTTCACACCATCGTAGAGCCCAATCGCTACAACCCTTGCTTTTGCAGACCCATGCTTGCCCGGCTTGGACTTGTCATATGAAACTATCCTGCAAGCTTCATCATCGATCATTATATACGAACCTGTCTTTAAACTACCAAGGTTTACTGGCTTGCTCAGTTTCAACACCTCAACGCACTTTTCTTATCTAAATGGATGTATATAAATTGAAAGCAACTTTTACCTAATTTCTGAGGTACAACATATTGTGATAGGCCTTTACGTTCAGCACTCATAATCCACCTCATAGCGCAAAGCGCTCAGACAGCTCTTTACATCATCCGATTCTTCTTTTAATGCATCATATTTAATTCTATCTTTGTTTAAGATAATTCTTGGCGCTTATGGTTCAAGTTGCGAAAACTCTTGTATTATCTTCAGGGGGGAAGGACTCTATTTTAGCGCTTCATAAAGCATGTAATTTGGGATTGAGGGTGGAAGGGATTATAACAATCTTGCCAGAAGATCCTGAAAGCATGTTATACCACACTTATAACGTCATACATGTGAAAAAGATAGCCGAGAGTACAGGGATAAGATGGTATGGAGTTGTAGCCAAAAAAGATGAGGAGGAAAGAGCGTTAGAAAGATTCATTGGGAGATTGAGTGCTGAAGTACTTGTCAGCGGGGAGATAGCATCAAACTACCAGAAAGAGAAGTTCGATAAGATAGCAGACTCTGTGGATATGAGGCACTTTACACCTCTCTGGGGCATGAAACCTCGTGAAGTTCTAGAGGAGATACTCTTGATAAAGATGGATGTGATCATAGTGGCTGTTGCAGCTTATGGCTTGGGCGAAGAGTGGCTGGGGAGGCATTTGACAGAGGAGAGTATAGGCGAGCTGCTACGGCTGTCAGAGAAATATCATTTTAACCCTACAGGTGAAGGTGGAGATATAGAGTCCTTCGTATTAGACGCGCCACTTTACAAGAAAAGGCTTAGACTTTTAAGAGCCCTTAAAACATGGGAGAAAGATAGAGGCTCATTAGAAATTCGAGAATTAGTATTGGAAGATAAGTAACGTAAGAGATAAGTTATTTATTGTAGGCTTCTATTATGAATCTGAAAGAGATCAAGAGTAGAGTTTGATGAGGATATGTTAGAAAGGCTGAAGGAAGGATTGCAGGCAGCGATAAGGAGGATTCTGTCAGCAAGCACGATCGATGAGCAGTTGATAAAGGATTTTGTGAAAGATGCGCAGAGGGCTCTATTACAAGCAGATGTCAACGTCAAATTGGTCTTGGAACTCTCATCAAAAATAGAGAAAAGAGCTCTTAGTGAGAGCCCGCCTCCAGGCTTGTCAAGGAAAGATTACATAATAAAGATTCTATACGATGAGTTGATCAATATACTGGGCACTGAGAGGAAAATCGACCTTCCAACGAATAAGGTCAACGTTATCCTCCTCATGGGGATTCAAGGATCGGGCAAGACCCTAGTGGCAGCAAAACTTGCAAGATACCTTCGGAAGAGAGGATACAAAGTAGGGTTAGTATGTACAGATACCTTCCGCCCCGGGGCTCTTGTACAGTTGAGGACCTATGCCAAGGATGTGGGCGTAGAAGTCTTCGGCGATGAGAAGTTCAAAGATTCTATAAAAGTTGCTGTTGAAGGGGTGAGATATTTTAGGGGTAAGGAGAACGTGATAATAGTAGACACAGCTGGAAGGCACAAAGAGGAGAAGGGCCTCTTGGACGAGATGAGGCACATATCGAGCAAGATAAATCCAACTCTAACATTACTTGTCATCGATGGCACCATAGGGCAACAGTCCTATGTTCAAGCTGAGGCCTTCCATAAGACTGTGAATGTTGGGGGGATAATAGTAACTAAGTTAGATGGTGCTGCCAAGGGCGGGGGAGCGCTGACTGCTGCTGCAGCAACAGGAGCGAAGGTCATATTCATAGGCATAGGTGAGAGAGTAGATGATCTAGAAGCCTTTTCGCCTACAAGGTTCGTTGGGAGGCTCTTGGGGTTAGGAGATATCAAAGCCCTTGTTGAGAGAGCGAGAGAGCTGGAAATAGAGGCTGATGAGAAGAAGGTTAAAAGGATAATATCTGGGAAGATGACCATAGATGATCTCTATTACCAATTAGAGCAGGTTAAGAAGATGGGTTCTTTAAGGAAGGTTCTGGAGCTCATCCCTGGGCTTTCATCTTCTATTCCTGCCGAAGGCTTAGAAGAGCTTGATGTAAAGATGAAGAAATGGAAGAACATAATTCTCTCCATGACCAAAGTTGAAAGGGAGAATCCTGAAATTCTAAATTCATCCCGAATCGGGAGGATGGCTAGAGGCTCTGGAACTAGTGAGAAAGAAGTTAAAGATATGCTCTCAAAATATAGGCAGACGAAGGCCATCATGAAGGCATCCAAAGGTAGAAAGATGAGGCAACTGTTGAAAAGGATGGCGACGACGTAAATTTAAATGAGATATAAGCATAAGATTGATCTAAATGGTATTAGTTCTTTTTAATTCGTTCTATAAAGTTAAGCATCTTTAAGGTGTCTTAGTAATTGATTGAAAAAAGAATGGTCGAGCTAGCAGAGTTGATATTTGCAGATTACCCACTTTGTGATTGGTGCCTTGGGAGGCAGTTCCCAAGTTATAGAGGAAAGCATGACAAAATCAAGGGCGAGATGATAAGAAGAGAAGTCGGCGTAGTAAGAAAGGAAGGGTGCTTCATCTGTCAAGGAATTATGCAGTCTCTAAATGATTTTTCAGTCAAGACAGTAGAGAAATTGAGAGATTACGAGTTTGATGATTTTCTCATGGGTGCAACCCTTCCAAGAGAAGTTATAGAAAGAGAGGATGAACTAAGGGCCAAGTTCAAGCTGAGGGGCGGAGAATCTATAAAGAGGGAGATAACGAGGGAGATAGGGAAGGCTGTAGCTTCGAAGACTGGTAAAAAGGTCAACTTTCGTAAGCCAGACGTAACTATTCTAATGAACTTCATCTCTGGAGAAGTCAATATAACGTCTAAGCCAGTCTTCGTCTATGGAAGATATCTGAAGACTGTAAGGGGGTTGTCCCAAAAGAGGAGAAAGTGCAGAGAGTGTAGGGGGAGGGGATGTAAAATATGTGGATATACAGGCTTTATGAAGGAAGAGAGTGTCGAGCAGATACTTGCTCAAAGGTTGATTGAGCATTTCAAGGGGAAGAGGGCAAAGTTCACATGGATAGGAGGAGAGAGCATCGAAAGTGTGGTACTGGGAAGTGGCAGACCTTTCTATGCTGAAATAAGTGAGCCTAAATTAAGGCATTTAGATGAGTCTAGGATACTCAAGGATCAGAAAGGCGTAATTCTTAAGGAGATAAGAGTGGCAGACAAGAAGCCAAAGGATAAACCAAATTTTATCGTAACGGTCTCCGCTCATGTAGGATTTGAAGAAGATGTAGACGAAGGTAAACTCTACGCACTCAAAAAAGCCCTACAGAACACTGAGGTCGAGGTAAGGTCCTTGAAGAAAAAGGTCTTTACGAAGAAAGTATATGATTTCCATGTAGAGAGAATGGATGATAGAGAGGCCAAAATACACTTCAGATGTGACGGAGGACTCAATATAAGGAGGTTCATCGGAGTCTCTAACTCGGGTAAAAGGGATACAATGGAGATAACACCGAATGTATCCGAAATCTTAGGCATAGATTTAGTCTGTGATGTTTTCGATATATTGGATTTGGAGATTTTAAATGACAAGAATGGATTTAGATAAAGAGTTATGGAATACGATAACGATAAAATAACATATGGTTGTTTCAGATCATGTAAGAGGTGGATGTCTGCAAAATGGATTCTGTAAGTAAAAAGGAAGTGCTAGAGAAGGTAAAGGCCAAGATAATGAACGTTAAGGGGGTTGTGGGAGTTGCCGAGTTGAACAAAGAAGAGTGTGAAACCGTGGTACGTTTGGAAGAGAAGGCTATGAAGAATGTTTTAAGTGGCATGGGCCGTGGCAAGAATAAGGGTGTTAAAGAATCGCTTTCTCGTGACATTGTTATGGTCTTTTTTAGTAATATAGACTTCGATATTCCTTGTGATATGCAATTGTTTAGCGAAGGTAGGATTGTGGGGATGGCTGTGGAGGATCCAGACAGGATTAAAAAGTTTAAAGAAGATAAGAATTATGTGGTCATTAGCGATTTTTTTGTGATGGAGAGGGGTGCAAAGATCAATAGGGCTGCTTTTGATAGTGGAGACGCGTATTATATAATTAATGGTGTCCAGTCTAGGCAATTTTCAAACATTCCAGAGATGAAGGACCACGTTGTGTCGTTTCCGTCGCCACCCGTATTTGATTTTTTGAAGGAGCAATTTAAGGATAGAATGGACCTTTCTGACCCCCAGCTTGGTGGATTTCTCGTTGGTTTCAATTTGAAAGATGATAAGAAACCTTACCTAATTTCTTGTGGCATATTGAAAAAAGAGATAGAAAAACTGATAGAATGTGATTCCTTGGATGTAGAAACGTATTACTTAGATCAGGTCTTCACACCGATTATGACGAGTTAGAAAGAGAGTTGGTACGAGCCATAGAAGAATGTTCAAAAGACAAGTTAAGAGGAATCATAGTTGTTTACGGTGATGTGTGCCACCCTAATATGGAGGGCATAATTGGGAAGTATGGTAACGTTATTAAAGTTGATGCTTTGAACTGTATCGATTGTCTACTTGGTGGTCATGGGAGGCTTTTGAAGATCGATCCGGATCACTATTACTTTTATCTGTCTCCTGGCTGGATGCCTTCAAACTTAAAGATGGATGGACGATTCAGCCGTCTTTTCGACTGGAGTAGGAAAGAAGCGAAGAGGAATTTCAGCAAGCTTAAAGGAATAATTTTACTCGACTCTCTTGGAGATTTGGATGAGTTTAGGGATGAGATAGAAGAGTTCAGGAATCACGCAGGGCTTTCAGTCTTAAAAAAGAGAGTAGTAGGGATCGATGGACTTAAAGACGTGGTTCTCGAAGCTATGAAGAAGCTCAAAGACGTTCTTACGTAATAGCGTTATTCTAGAGAGTAGTCATAAACTCTTAATATCTAAAACAAGAATAGATAAATCGATATTAAATGAATCCATAAAGCTCCAAATATTGAATTAGGGAAAGCTTAAAATGAAGTTCAAAGTAAAGTGCAATAACAAACATAAGAGAGAGGAGAGAAGGTATGGTGCATAGTAAAGGTTTTAGGAGAAAGACAAGAAGTTTGTTGACCAAGAAGAAAAAAAAGGGTTTGATGCCCTTCCTCCACGAGTATAAGGTCGAAGATAAAGTAGTTATAAATATCGATCCAAGTCAAGTCAAGGGTATGCCTCATAGGCGTTATCATGGTCGAGTAGGCACCATAAGAGAGGTGAGAAGGAGGTCGGTAGTGGTAACTGTACCGATGGGTGGGAAGATCAAGAAGCTCATCGCAAGATTAGAACATGTAAAGCCACATACTGAAAAGGTCTCAGTCTAGTATATATAACTATTTGGGGTGATTGTATTGACTAAAGTTAAAAAAACCGTGATATCAACACCAGAAGCCAAGGAGATATTAGAGAAGATTGATATAGTAAAAGCCGACCAAATACAGAAGAGGACTTTAGACTACGTTACAAAATTCTCTAAAACTACACCTGAAAAAGCTAAAGAGATTAGAGAGAAACTCGTTAAAGAGTGTTCATTAACCGATGAAGAAGCGACAGAGTTGGTCAATATAATGCCGAAGAGTATCGAAGAGACAAGGGTTTTCACTTCTGGCTGGAAGAAGCTATTGCCGACAGAAGATATAGAAAAAATACTAAAGACCCTATCTGAAGCTGGAGAAGAAGATAAGAACTTAAAACGATAAAGGCAAATAAAGGAAAGCATAAATAATAATATCGCTTTTAATAACATCTGGCTATGCACCGAATAAATATTTCTATTAATTTTGTTAAAAAAGGTCATGGAAGATTAATGATTAAGAATTTGTCTAGACCGATAGATGATCCTCCTCTAAAAACTATCCGAAGATATCTTCCGGTTCATGGTCCCTTTTACAGAAAATAGTTCAAGATAGAACATATCGATTATAAGAGTAGAGGTAATCAATCATATCTTAAAAGAGTAATAAAGGTCAAGCAAGATGAAGCCCTCAAAAAGATACGAAGAGTATGCTTATGTGTTGGACTTCATCCCTCATGGTAGTTCCTTAACTATAAAGGGAAGAGAGGGACCTATAGTCCATGCAATGGGAGGGGAATGGTTAACTCTGCTCGAAATACTGGCTATGAACAGAGTGAGTTTTGTGATTGGAGAGAAGATACGCATTGCAAGGGAGGGGAGAGAAAAAGTGATCAGTGTCCTTGGAAGACTCGAGTATGAAGATCTAACAAACGGAGCCAAGAATGAGCTACCGACTGTATGTGAAAAGATCGTCAAGGATAATGAGAAGAAGTATGTAGCTTACTTTAACGAGTTACAACCTGTCACTCCGAGGCGACATGCCCTCGAACTGATCTCAGGAATAGGGAAGACACTCGTAAAGCAGATACTAAAGGAGAGAGAGAAGAAGCCTTTCGAGAGTTTTGAGGATATACAGACGAGAGTTGGGTTGAGAGATCCAGCTAAGCGCATAGCAAAACGTCTGGTTGCAGAGGTATCTAGTAAATCCGGGATAACGATATTTGTAAAAAGATGAAGAGGAGAAGGTTAGGACAGCATTCCCTTATAGACGAAGAAATGATAAATAGGATGGTCATGGTTGCAGAAGTATCTAGGAAAGACGTAGTCTTCGAGTTTGGCTCTGGCACAGGGAACTTGACGGAGATTTTATGTGAGAGAGCGGGGATGGTGATATCATACGAGATAGATGGGAACCTCTATAACAGAGCCAAGTTAAGACTGGGAGAGTTGAAAAATTTGAAGTTGATACATGGCGATGGCCTTAAATCGAGGCATAAGTTTAACAAATTAGTCTCAAACATACCTTACTCCAAATCCCGTAAATTCATAATGTGGTTGAGCAGGAAGAGTTTCGAGAGGGCCGTAATCACTGTCCAGAAGGAGTTCGCTGAAAAATTGCTCTCTCAGCAAGGATCTAAAGATTATAAAGCCATAACTGTTATAGCAAGGGCAAGTTTCGACATGGAACCCTTGGAGGTAGTTGGTAGGGATTCCTTTAAGCCGAGACCGACGGTCGATTCTTTAATGCTTTTATTAAAGCCAATACAAAATAAGATAGAAGATGCCACCATCTCAAGTTTAAAGCTACTATTTTCATTCCGTGGAAGGAAGGTTGGGACTGCAATAAAGACGGTCTGTAAAAGAGAGGGTAAGAGTTACAACGATATGCTGAAGAAATTTCATCCTGAAATATTCCAAAAGAGGATTGAACAACTTTCCGTTGAAGAATCGGTAAGAGTTGCAAAAGAATTAGCCGATCTTTGATGCTTCTATTACGAAGATT
>JAKLZD010000065.1 GCA_024256245.1 Candidatus Methylarchaceae archaeon HK01M | reverse complement strand
GGACATTATTAATGAAGGCCTATGTTTAGCGGTGAGGCAGAGGTACTAGTAAGACGAAAGACATTAGCTATCCTTCAAGACGAAGTGAAGTTGGTGGTCGATACAGCAAGAAAGCTCCCAACGATATACTCCGCTTTACTTAGTAATGACTCTAAGACTCTAAATATTGCTATTAACGATATTGAAACTGCTGATAGAGAAGTCGAAGCCCTCAGAAGGGCTCTAACTAGAGAATTAGCTGAGATAGGGGCAATGGTTATGAGCCGTGAAGACGTTCTAAGGGTAGCATATGCTATAGAGAGTGTAATACATTTTATCAATGGAGCTGCTTTTAGGGCTTCACAGATAAGTGGCAAAGTCATGCAAAATCTCAATCTGTCCGATGAAATCAAGGAGTTGATCGATATGGCAGTTGGAATTGCGCAGAAATTGGGCGAGGTAGTCCGATCTCTGATAATCAATCCAACTCAATCTATCGAGCTGGTTAATAACGTAGGGGAGTTAGAGCGTCAGATAGACGTTAAATACAGGACCGTATTCACGAAAGTATTGAATAGGGTCAATTCGATCAAAGATGCTATTCTCCTAATGGATATGATCGAAAGGATCGAAAATATGTCAGACGAATGCTTAAGAGCTTCAGACTCCATCACGATTCTTGCCTTAAGTCTATAAGTGATCGGGTAATGCCAAGGGCGTCAAGTAAGCCTTTAGGGGAGTTAGTAGAAAATAGGATAGTCGTATGGGACATAGAGGAGTCTAGGAAGCTCTTTGATGGTGGGTTCTATGGCAAACCTATAGGGATCGCAAAACCCAAGGGACCCGATTTTGATGCCCCCTTAATCTTAGATCTGATCGAAGGATACTATCTTATGACGATAGGCAGGATATCGATCTGCAGAAGCGGTAAGAAAAGGAAGGTTTCTTTAAGAAGTATGGAGAAGATATGTAGAGAAGAGTATGTCGATTTTGAAGAGAAGTTCTTTGTCTATAAGAAATTAAGAGAAGCGAATTATGTAGTAACGCCAGGAATAAAGTTCGGATGTGATTTTGCTGTTTATGAACGTGGGCCTGGGATCGACCATGCCCCCTACCTTGTCAAGGTAGTAAAGCCAGATGAAGACATCACTGCAACGAGCATAGTTCTATCAGGGAGGCTTGCTACAACTGTAAGGAAGCAGTTCATACTGGCTTTTGTTGAAGCTGAGCAGGATAGGGTGAATTTCTTATCCTTCGACTGGTGGAGAGCGTAACCAATTAGCGTAACTAAAGGTTCTTTATGCCCAAAGCAATTGCTGATTGGTGGAAGCGAAAAATATTAATCTAATATAATTATCAATTAATATGTAGGCGTAGGAGAGAGATGTTGACAACAAAAGCCTGTTCTCCTGCATGCGCATTCTTCAGGTGCGGCCGACGAGCATTACAGATAAGGCAATCCACGTCTTGGTGTAGATTTGCCAATGACTATTGTGACGTCAAGCGTTGTGCGTACATACAATGCATAAGGGGCAAGCTGATCTCAGGCAATATGTGTGGGTTGACTGTAAAAAGATTGACTGTAGATAGGTTCAGGCCAGAAGATTTCGATGTCGAGATGAAGCTGAAGGGAAAGCTTGCTAAACGTTTAGGCAAAGACAAAGATATCGTTTAAAGAATTTTAAAGAAATAAAAATAAAAGCATGTCAGTTAATGGACCGTGGTAGTTACATCTGTAATGGTTATCCTACCTGCCCAACCGCATGGCTCGGTCTGATCTGAGTTATCTTTACCCTTAAGTTATCCCCTTGCTTCGTATTTGGCACGAAGATAATGCAGCCCTCCATCCTTGTCAAACCATCTCCACGCCTACTTATTTCGGATATTTTAACGTCGAGTTCATCCCCAATCTTCACGCGTTTTGCCTTGGAGTAGGTTTCTGGAAACCTTCTACGTAGATAGCACGCTGTCTGTATGATTTCTCCTCTTCAGACAATTACTTTAGTCCTATTTCGACGGGCTTGCGTTACATCTATATTTAGGCATTATCCCCATCTCTTAAGTGTTGTAGATGGATAACTCAGTTAGAAGGGGGGACAACGTTCTACTTTATCTAACGAGAAAGAAGAAGTGGTTGGTAAGGGCCGATGCTGATAAGAGGGTTCATACTCATTTAGGATATGTAGAATTAAGCTCCATTCTAGGCAAGGAATATGGCTCTTCTATAATGACGAGTGTTGGGGAGAAACTTTGGATACTTAAGCCGACGATGGTGGACTTGATCCTTAAGGCAGAAAGAAGGACTCAGATAGTCTATCCCAAGGATCTTGGTATGATAGTTTCCATGACTGGTATCTCGTCTGGTTCAATTATAGTCGAGGCTGGTACTGGGAGCGGTGCACTTACAACATTCCTTGCCAACTTGGTCAAGCCAGATGGTCATGTATTTTCGTATGAAATCAGGCCCGAATTCATAGAAATCGCAAAGAAGAATATAGAGAGAGCTGATTTAAGGAATTATGTAACTATAAAGCAGGCTGACGCAAAGAAAGGTTTCGATGAGAGAGATGTTGATGTTATAATTATCGATGTAGGGGATCCTTGGACTTTGGTAGGAGTTGCTTGGGAAGCTCTGAAGGGCGGAGGGATGATCGCAGGGATATCTCCAACAATGAACCAAGTTGAAAAATTGGTTGTCGAATTGGGGAATACTGGGTTTTTATGGATAGAGAGCTTCGAATTACTATCGAGAGGGCTCGAAGCAAGGCCCGAAATGACCAGGCCTTCTATGGGGATGATAGGTCATACAGCATACCTCACCTTCGCAAGGAAAGTATTAAAAGATCGATATATCGGTGTAAAAAGTTAAATTGGTACCATTATATCGTCCAAAGGGAGAAGAAATTGGATAAAGTTGGGATATCTGAAGACCTATCTTTTCTTCTGTACCTCTCTCCTATAGTTCTAAGTGGAGCATATGCACTCTATCTCTGGATATCAAAGGGAATTACATCTTCCCTTCCCCCTGATATCTATCTGGCAGTTTCAGAGAGCATAGTTATTTTCTTGGTAGGCGTTTTAGCGGTATGCGTAGCAGTTGTGATAGATTTATGGGTCAGTCCTCGTGATTTGAGAGTTAAAAAGATCGAAGAAAACACCTTAAGAATGAGGAACCTCGCGTTCATATACTTCATCTTATCCTTGATTTCTGCATGGAGCGCAGTTGGTTACTCCCTCAACCTATCAAATATCTTTGACATCTACCTGAAAGGGCAGTATGCTCTTTTGTACCCTGTATTCCTGTTTGGTCTTTCATTCGCTTTATCACCTTCGATAAAAGATAATCTTAAAGTTTCAAAGATACTCTTTGAAGTCATACCTTTAGTCCTCATAATATGTTCACCTTTAATGTTCTACTTATTATGGCGCTTGCATTCATCGACCTTGGCCATCTTCTCCATCCCCCTCTCGATCTTCATCGCAGGTGTTGCTCTATTTCTATATAGTTTGAGAAAGAAAAAGAGGGCGAAAACCTCTTCCTAAGGAAGAGGTTACCAAGATTTGGCCACCTGAAAAATAGAAATCTAAAATCTGTGAAGCATGCAGGAATTCTAATGATAATGCAAAATGTTTTTTCTTAGCCTATTCTTTAGTAAAAGAGAAGGCAAATGTGTAATACTTGTCAAGATTCTATCATCGATATTTTAACATTAACATAGGAAATAGGATTCTGACGGCAAAAAGAAAATGAGATTATAAAAAAGAAATCGATAGAATTACTTAAAGAGCTTATCACAAAAAATTGTCTAGGCTTTTAGCCTTTTTATAAACGCCCTTTTTTCTCATATCCTGATTTTCAAATGAATGAAAGATGGGGTTTCCATAGACCCCATCATATCCAGCTACGAAGTCCAATTTCCCTTCCCTATTCTTGATTATCGCATCTGCAATTTTAGCATGAGTAACCTTCAGCAGTTCATCTTCCATGACATAGAGCAGTACGTTGAGTTCATTATCGAACTTAGCTATCAATTTATCTTGCTCATTCATGACTTTTCTCGAATAAAGCTGGTTTGCGCCCATGACATAAGAAATTAGCTCGTATAATGGAAGTAGGGACTTGTAGGGTATCGCATCTTTTGGCACGAACCCCTCAGGTCGATCGGCCAACGTCTCTACTCTTTGTAACACACCTATGGTCAATTTTCTACCACATTTTGGGCATATGTTGCCCAGCTTTATTGCATCCTTTGGACGTAAAGAAATACCACAATTCCTATGACCTGTGTAATGATACTTACCATATTCTGGGGGAACCTCTACTGTAAAAATGAACCTCTTCGTATCCTTCTTTTTTACAGAATCCAATATTTCGTTATAAGATACTTTTTCAAGATCAAAGACATTGAATTCTCTGCCCAGTCTCCAGATCCAAGGGCTGTGGGCATCAGAATTACTCATAAGGCAAAATCTGTCGAGGCTACTCAACCTCCAATTCATAGGTGGATCGCTACTGAGCCCCGTCTCTATTGCGTAGATATTCTTAGTCTGGTCTTGATAACACTCAGATATAGAGTCGAAACCGGAAGACGCCCCAACGACGCCCCACCAACTTGTCCAAGCATGAGCGGGTATTATCAATGTACCTTCATAGATGTTCATCAGGATTTCAACGAGCTCAGGGGATGTCAATCCGTTTAAGATTGGTCTCCCATCTGATGAGAGATTCCCTCTCTTTGAAAGCACTTCATTTATCTGATCGACAATCTCGAAGCTTGAGGCATGGATAACATGGTGTATTTTCCTTATCTTATCTCCTTGCTCATAGACTGTACTAACTTCTGCTGTGAGAATCCAAAAAATGCTATTAAAAGAAAACAGTCCGCTGTCATCTAAAGGTTCGAGCTTCTCCTTTAGCTCTCTTAACCAGATAGGATGAGTGAAGTCTCCAGTGCCCAGCAAGTTCAATCCCTTCAGTTTTGCGTTTCTGCTCAACTCATCCAAGTTCATCTTAGGGCTCGTTGCTCTACTCAGATAGCTATGGATGTGAAAGTCTGCGAGTATCTTCATATAAATTCCTTCTATGGTCTAATATATGAAGATTTAAACTTGAGCTAGATAAATATCCTATGGATATTGTCTCTGTGATCGAAATGAGTGATTATTTCTGGAAGAAGGCGGGTTAAAGAGTACCAAGCGCATACCGTTTTCATAAATATTCAAAAGAAGCACCTATCTTGTAGGAAAATAAATTAAAATACGGATTGTCTAGGGGGAGGTGTGTCTCTACAAAATAAATCCGACAATTTTTCGGAATGGTTCGATAGAGTATTACAGAAGGCGGAACTTGTAGATATTAGGTATAATGTCAAGGGCTTCATAGTCTACAGACCAAATATCATGTTCATAGTGAGAAGGGTCTATGAAATTTTCGAAGAGCTTCTTATGAAGAAGAACCATAAGCCCGCCCTTTTCCCTCTCGTAATCCCTATCTCTAACTTTCGTAAAGAGAGCCAGCATATAAAGGGCTTTGAGGAAGAGGTATTCAAGATAAGCGAGGCTGGCGGTGAAAAACTGGAGGAGGCACTCTTTCTCCGCCCTACATCTGAGACTGCTATCTACCCGATGTTTGCTCTATGGATAAGGAGTTATAAAGATCTGCCCATGAGAATCTTCCAGTCTGTAGCTGTATATAGGCATGAGACAAAGGCTACAAGGCCTCTTCTCAGGGGCAGGGAGTTCCTCTGGATAGAATCTCATTGCGCCTTTGTAGATGAGGGCGAAGCAAGGAAACAAGTTGAGGAGGACCTTGAAATCACAAAAAAGACTTTCCGTGAACTTGGCTTGCCTTTCTTGATGGTCGAGAGGGAGCCCTACGACAGGTTTCATGGGGCTGTAGATTCTTATGCCTTCGATACCCTCCTGCCAGATGGTCGAGCCCTTCAAGTAGCCACAACCCACTACTTAGGCCAGAGTTTTTCCAACCTTAACGTATTTGATATAAAATTCACCGATAAGGACGGTAGTAAGAAAAATGTCCATCAAACATGCTTTGGACCTGGAGTCTCAAGGATAGTGGCAGCGATAATCAGTATCCATGGTGATGAGTACGGTCTAGTTCTTCCCTTCGACGCAGCACCTACACAGGTAGTTACAATCCCGATACTTAAGTCTGGCAAGGAAGACACAATAATGGAAAAGTCACGCATCATAACTCAAAATCTATCTAAGGCAGGCTTCAGATCCATACTCGACGATTCTGAAAAGAGGCCTGGTGAAAAGTACTACAAGTGGGAGATGTTAGGAGTCCCCATAAGGATTGAGATAGGTGAGGAGGAGGTCGATGGGGACTTTGTTACACTATTCAGGCGTGACCTAAGAGCAAGGGAGAGAGTCAAAGATGGCAAAGTTGTAAAACGTGTTTCAGAGCTTAAAACTCTAGTCCTTGAAGAGCTTGGTAGAAGGGCTTGGGAGATCTTTAACTCTTCCATCATATCGATAAACAGTAAGGAAGAACTGTTCAAGAATAAGGAGAATGTAAAGATCGTAAGAGTGCCCTTCTGTGGAAGAAAGGAGTGTGCAGATGAGATAAAGGCTGAGATAGAAGGGATGGAAGTTAGAGGGAAGAGGATGGATATCGAAGAAAAAACATCGGGTAAATGCTTTTGGTGTGGCAGAGAAGCTGTTCGAATTGTCTACTTGGCAAAGGCATATTAAAAGGCCCAAAACTCGTTATATAAAGATTCAATTTAATCATAAGATGAACACACCTTTTGAATGAAGACTACCATTTTTTAAAGATAGATGCTTAAATTTTCATAAAGCAAACTGAAAAAAGCTTTTGGTAGATTCTAGGGTCATAGCCAAGCTTACTTCTTCCACAAATCCTTCACTCGATAGAACAATCAACAACTGATGGGTCTAGTGCATTGTCCTGACTCCATTAAGTCTCAAGCTTCATCTATTGCTGTCTGATTACAAGAGCCGAAAATTCAGCAAACAGCATACTCGTTACTCTGTCCACTTTCTCTTATCTCCTTCCAGAAGCCCC
>JAKLZD010000044.1 GCA_024256245.1 Candidatus Methylarchaceae archaeon HK01M | reverse complement strand
TTTAAAAAAAGATTAAAACTATTGTATATCGCATTTTTTCTTAGCTTTTTTGTACTGTTCTATCTTTTCATCAGATAAGCAACCCTTTTTCATACAAGCATCCAAAATCATCTTTGCCCCCTCCATTTACATGTTAAAGGCAAGATGAGTTTGATAATTTCAGCATAACTTATTTATGTGTAGTTATTTATGGTGCAACAGCGGTTAAAGAGTGGTTGACATGAGCAGAGAAGAAGTTCCTCCATGGTTAAGGGAACAGTTGGCAAGGTTCGAGCAGTCACAGAGAAATCTTCAAGCAATATTGGCTCAGAAGCAACAGATCGAGTTAGAGGTCAGTGAAATTGAAAGGGCTACAGCTGAATTGAAAAAGATAGGGCCCGAAGATACTGTCTACAAACACGTTGGATCCATCTTGATAAAGGTGAAGAGGGACGATATGCTCAAAGATCTTGAGGAGAAGAGAGAAATAGATAACACCCGATCTACGATACTAGCAAAGCAAGAGACAAGATTAAAAGAGAGTATAAAGGAGTTGCAAGCTAAGATCAATGAAGCATTGCGTTCTAAATCTCCGCCATCGACATGAAATTAACATCAAGAAGGCTCAATAAGTTCCCTTTAATAGAACCCAAGAGGTTAAATGATGCTGTTATTATCTGCCATAGAAATGCAGATGTAGATGCCTACTGTTCAGCCTATGCCGTTGTTAACCTTTTAAAGCAGATTAATCCTGAAGCCCATGTAGAAGTAGCTTCACCTAAAGGTCTCGATACCCTTGCCAGAAGGGTTCAAAAGAAGTTTAACATAGAAGTTACTACTTCATTAGATATCTCAAAAGCAGACTTGGTGGTGGTCGTCGATACAGGCGACCTATCACTTCTGGAAAGTTGGGGAAACCAGCTCAGATCGACAAAATCGACGAGGATATTCATCGATCATCACCCATTAACAAAATCAACGAAATCTGTAGCTGACCTCTTTTTAATAGATGAAGATGCTTCCTCCGCCAGCGAGATAATTTACAGACTCTTCAAGGCTAAAAAAGCTGAATTGAAGCAGGATACGGCGCAAGCCCTCTTATTGGGTATACTATACGATTCTCGGCACTTGACCATAGCTGATTGCAGGACCATAAAAATTGTAACAGAATTATGTGGGAAGGGAGCTTCTTTGGTTTCGTCAAGAGAGTTGCTTGAGATGTCCCTTAGAAAGTCTGAGATCATAGCCCGCATGAAAGCCGCCCAAAGGCTCAGAACGTATAGGGCAAAGGATTTGATAATAGCTGTAACGAATGTCAGCTCTTTTCAAGCTTCTGTAGCCAACGCCCTTCTAAGTTTGGGTGCAGATGTGGCTATCGCTGTGGGGGAGTATGGAAAGAGAGTAAGAGGTAGCCTTCGATCTACCCAGTCCTTCTACTTAAAGACAGGGGTACATTTAGGGAAAGATGTAACTCAGAAAGCTGCCTCTATGTTCAAGGGTAATGGAGGGGGGCACTCCACTGCTGCATCACTCTCCTCCCAATGTACCATAGATGAGGCTATAACATCTGTCCTATATGCTCTATCTGAGAAACTTCAGATCGAGATAAAGAAACTATCATGAATTTTTGTGATGGTTGCGCCACCTTTTGTTTACTGGAGTATCGCTTAACCTTATTTATATTTAAAAAATCCTTAAAGTACAAAATTAGGAGGTCTTTTAAAAGGGGACTAATGTAAAACTAAATTTAGCAAAAGCTTTTTTTATGGAAAAGATTGACATTTTACTTAAGTGGTGCCTTTGGTGTTCGCTGTTAATCTGAATGTGAAAAGCAATGCTTTGGGCCTTGTGGAACTAATAAGCAAGAATCTTTCTGAAGTATCTGAAGATCAGGTAGAGAGATGTACAGAACTCATCCTCTCACATCGTGATAAGAAGATCTTTATCATGGGGGCTGGGAGGAGTGGGTTGGTAGGCCGAGCTTTTGCTGTAAGACTGTTACACTTAGGATATCGAGTCCATGTTGTAGGGGAGACCATAATACCTTCAGTGAGTAAAGACGACCTTCTCATAGCGATTTCAGGCTCAGGCTCCACGATGCTTGTAATGACTGCTGTAGATGCTGCAAAGCATGTAGGTGCCACGATAATAGGGATAACGTCTTATCTAGATTCGCCTTTGGGAAAGATCGCCGACTTCGTTCTTCAAGTAAAGGGCAGGATGATACTGGCTAAAGAAGTTGACAAGAGAGATTACTTTGCAAGGCAGATTTTAGGCCTTCATGAGCCTTTGGCTCCTTTAGGAACTCTCTTTGAGGATACATGTATGATTCTATTAGATGCAATAATCTCGTATATGATGAAGAAGCTAAATCTTTGTGAAGAAGATTTGGGAAAATGCCATGCCAATATAGAATGAAATATCGATAGAAACGATCGAAAAGGTTTAAGTAGAATAGATAAAATTCAGATATGCTTTATTAAAGCATCCCAACCAAAACAAATGTGATGAACTTTGCCTAGGTACAAGACAACTACTGAGGCCCTGAAGATAATCGAGAATAAAGATCAGATCAAGAATATAGGTATTATCGCCCATGTCGATCATGGCAAAACTACGATGAGCGATAGCCTTCTCGCTGCTTGTGGTATGTTGAGCCCTTCAGTGGCAGGGCAAGCTCTCGCTTTAGATTATATGGATCTTGAACAGAAAAGGCAGATGACAATCAAGGCTGCCAACGTCACTCTATATTACGAATATGAAAGTAAGCCTTACGTCATAAACTTGATTGATACCCCTGGACACATAGACTTCACAGGAAAAGTGACAAGAAGTCTAAGGGCGATAGATGGTTGTGTCGTCGTAATAGATGCAGTAGAGGGGGTGATGACTCAGACTGAAACTGTTACTCGACAAGCATTAGAAGAAAGAGTCCGCCCTGTTCTATACATCAACAAGATAGATCGGTTGATCAAGGAACTTCGATTAACTTCAGAGAAGATGCAGCAGTGGCTGGCAAATATAGTGAACGATTTTAACCAGTTAATCGATATATATGCTGAACCCCAATTCAAGAAGGATTGGAAGGTCAGCATACCTGGCAACTCAGTAGCTTTCGGTTCTGCCAAGGACCGCTGGGGATTCAATTTTGAAATCGCTCAAAAAAGGGGGATAAAGTTCAGCGATATAGTAGAAGCTTACAATAAGAATGAAGACGCTGAACTGGCAAAAGAGCTCCCTCTTCATGAAGCAGTCCTGTCGATGGTTATAAAGTATCACCCCCCACCTCACGTTGCACAAAAGTACCGTATCCCACGGATCTGGAAGGGAGACCTAGACTCAGAAGTAGGAAAAGCCATTCTCAACTGTGATGATGATGGGCCGATAGTGATGATGATTACAAACGTTGTGGTCGATCCACAAGCAGGCTTAGTAGCCGTAGGTAGGCTCTTCTCAGGCATAGTCAACGATGGAGATAACGTCTATCTATTGGATGCTAGAAGAGAGGGAAGAATACAGTCGGTCAATATGTTCATGGGACCTTTTCGAGAAATAGTTGAAAGCTTACCTGCAGGTAATATACCTGCTCTATTAGGGTTGGAACATGCGAGGTCTGGTGAAACGATCTCGTCTATGAAAGGCATAGTCCCTTTCGAGCAGATAAAGTATGTCTCAGAACCTGTTGTTACTATAGCTATAGAGTCTAAGCACCCCCGAGAACTACCAAAATTGGTGGATTCTCTAAGGAAGCTCAGCATAGAAGATCCAAATCTCATCATGAAGATAAACGAAGAAACGGGGGAGATGCTCATGTCTGGTATGGGTGTACTACATTTAGAGATAGCGACCACTATGCTAGAGCAGCAAGGTTTAGAGATAATAACATCAAAGCCCCTTATTAACTATAGAGAGACTATAAGGGACAAAGCTGGACCTGTAATGGCGAAATCACCGAATAGACATAACCGTATCTTCATGAGAGTCGAGCCATTAAAAGATGATATCGTACAATTGATAAGAGATGGAACGATTCGTGAAGCTCTTGATAGAAAGGCCATAGCCAAGATATTGAGGGATCAAGGATGGAGTGCAGATGAGGCAAAAAGTGTAATTACAATAGACAATAGGGGCAACATCCTCATAGATGCAACAAAAGGTGTCCAGTACATGCAAGAGTCGGTAGATATGATCAGGTCTGGATTCATGGATGTTATGGAGAATGGACCTTTGGCGTACGAGTATTGTAGAGGCATAAAAGCTGTACTGCATCATGCAGAGTTTCATAGCGATACTGCCCACCGCACATACGCCCAATTGATGCCAGCTTCAAGGCGATCCTTGCTTGGCGCTTTACTGCTGGCAGACCCCGTACTTCTTGAGCCTATATTGGGCATCGAAGCCAAGGTACCAACAGAGCAAGTAGGACAGGTAGTGAGCGTGATCTCATCGAAAAGGGGTAAAGTCTTGACTATAGATCAAAAGGAGTTCACAACGCTGATCTTAGGAGAGATACCCGCCTCAGAGACCTTCGATCTGAGCGATATTATGAGGAGTGCAACTGCGGGCAAAGCTTTATGGTCTACTAACTTTAAGATGTGGAGCTCTGTGCCATCTAACATGCTCATGCCTTTGATAACAGAGGTAAGGAAGAGAAAGGGTTTAAAGCCTGAGCCACCAAAGCCCGATGAATTTATAGACAAAGAGTAATCAACTTTAACATTTCTGCTATCTAAGGAGATGAGAGATCTATTTTCACTCTTGAGACCCGTAACTCTCAGGCCTTACCTCATTCTTTCTTTTCCTCTTCTTCTCCCTTTACTGTTTTCTTTAATCCCTTTCCGAATCCTTTAACAATTCCCAGACCTTTCTTTGCAGCTTTGCCAGCAACTTCGCCAGTTTTTTCGGCTACTTCCTCGGCCTTTCCTATCTCCTCTTTTTCCTTTTTTCACTTATTTTGTTATAATTAGAAAGTATTCAGCATTTAATATTATCTTAAATAATTTAGGATTTAAAAAGAAGGTTTGAGGGCTCAACAACCAAACCGCCCAAATAGGTCTGGGCGACTAACGTCCAATTATTGATGGTTAACAATTATATGCATAGGAGAGTTTAAGGCTTCACTTTCCTTCTAACATCATGTAAAGATACTTAAAAATAGGTTTACCTAAAATTATTTGAAATATGTCGAAACTCATCGATGAACCGGCTTTCAGAAACAGAAAGTACGTATTCGAAGATAGAATGGCTGCAGGTCATCTGATAGCCAAGAAGCTTAAAGGTCTAGTGGGAAAGGATGCCATCGTTCTGGCGATACCAGCCGGTGGGGTACCGGTAGGCTATGTAGTTGCTAAAGAGCTGAACCTGCCATTCGATGTAATCGTTGTAAGGAAGATCCACATACCATGGAACCCTGAAGCTGGATTTGGTGCTGTTACTTGGGATGGATATGTAATATTTAATGAACCCCTGCTTGTGAATCTCGGTTTATCCGAAGAAGTGGTAAAAAGATGTGTCGATGAGGAGAAGAAGGAGATCAAGAAAAGACTGAAAGTTTTTAGAGGGGAGAAACAATTCCCAGACCTTAGAAACAAGGATGTTTTGCTGATCGATGATGGTTTGGCATCAGGCTATAGTATGCTGGCTACGGCCATATCTGTGAAGGAAAATAGTCCAAAGAAAATAATAATTGCCACTCCAACAGCTTCGGCCCACGCCATCAAATTGGTGAAACCATATTCTGACATGATCGTCTGCTTAAACGTAAGGGAAGGATTCCCCTACGCTGTAGCTGATGCATATAGATCATGGTACGACCTATCCGAAGGGGAAGTCAAGGATTATCTAAACTTGTAGCACATTTGGGTATGATTTCCCAATCTTAAAAATAAGGTGTAGGAGCTTATCCCCTGCTCCAGTAGCGTGAAAGACTAGAAGCCCGATTTTAAAGATATAACCAAAGGCAAGGCCATCCTCTACAAGCATGACGATATTGTCCTTTAGATCTGGAAAGGGCTTTTCTCTCCTCAACTTCCCCGTTCTCCTTCTTATCTTTTCTATTACTTTTGAAGAATATTCATCGATCTCTTCCTTTGTCAGACCCAGCTGTCCCACTAGAGGCTCATTAAGAGATTTTATACCATCGGAGGTTATCGCTTCAAAACCTGCTTCATACTCCATATGAATAGAATCTTCCTGATAATTATGAGATCAAAGGATTTGTGGAGTTCTATAGCGATAATGAACACCACTTCGGTCTTATACCTTCTAAACTCCTGTGCCAGACGTTAGCCTGCATGAATCCTGTCTTTAAACACATGCCTCCTATATCTTAGAGATGGATCGTACGATCTTCGAAAACATTTCCCACATCGACCTGTCAATAAGTTTGAAACATCATAATGCATTATAAGTACCCCCCCTTATCATAATTGATGGCTAGAATAGAGACCTTGATGTGGGTGGAGAAGTATAGACCTGTAGAACTAAAGGATTTGGTGAATCAAGAGGCCATAGTAGAGAGACTGCTGTCCATGCTGAACTCTCCAAGAGAAATGCCACATCTGCTCTTCTCCGGTCCTCCCGGTACTGGCAAAACAACTGCTGCTCTCTGCATAGTAAGAAAGATACTGGGAGAGTCTTGGAGGGATTACACACTAGAACTTAACGCTTCAGATGAGAGGGGCATAAATATAGTTAGAGATAGGGTGAAGACCTTTTCGAGATACGTGGGCATAGGTGGCGAAGCTCCTCTTAGAATAATAATTCTAGATGAAGCCGATGAGATGACCAACGATGCACAGACAGCATTGAGGAGGATAATGGAGGAAAGCTCAAGGATATGTAGGTTCATACTGGTCTGTAATTACTCTTCAGGAATAATAGAGCCCATTCAGAGCAGATGCGCTATCTTCAGGTTCCTTCGGTTGAATGAGGAAGATGTTGTAGATTATTTAAGGCATATCTGCAAAGAGGAAGAGGTTGATTTTGGAGATAAGGCTCTGAGCCTGATTTACGAGATAAGTGGAGGAGATCTGAGGCTAGCCATAAACACGCTTCAATCATCAGCATCTTTTGGTAAAGTGAACTTTGAGAATGTCAAGAAGACCGCTGGAATATCAGGTAAATCAGAGGTAGGAAAGCTGGTCGATCTAGCTTTAAGGGGGGAGTTCAAGCAAGCAAGAGAGAAGCTCTTGGAGTTGATGAGGGTTTATGGCATGTCTGAGCGAGATGTAATAAAGTATGCGAATGAAGCGATATTCAAGCTCGACTTGCAGAATCTAGATGAAGTTGCAGAATCGTTGGCCAAGTATGATTATAGGCTGATAGTAGGTGCACAACCAGACATTCAACTCACGGCTATGATAGCCGAGCTTGGAAAGATAGGCAAGGAATCTGGTTTTATAACCAAGAAGAAAGAGACAAAGCGATAAATTCGAAACATTTTAAATAACCCGAATCACAATTCTATTCAAAGCCTCTTAAATGAAAAAGGGTAGTTGAATCTACGATGAAGTTTCGGTTGCCTCGGGGTATGCGTGACTTAGAGCCAGAGGATTTTGAGGTGGTGGAGAAGATAAGAAGCACCTTCTTAGAGGTATCAAAGCTTTTCGGTTTCAAGCTCATGGAGTCGTCGCCAATAGAACTCTTGAGCACATTAGAGGCGAAGAGCGGACCTGCAATATCAGAGGAGATATATTGTTTTAAAGATAAGGGGGGCCGAGATCTGGGGCTGAGGTTCGATCTCACAGTTGGGATGACAAGGTTCGTTGCTTCCCGCCGTGATCTTCAACTTCCCATAAAATTGTGCTCTTTCTCTAGTATGTGGAGGTACGACGAACCTCAGTATGGAAGGTATAGATGGTTTTATCAGTGGGATGCAGAGATATTCGGCTCAAAGAGCGTAGAGGCAGATGTAGAGATAGTGGATCTAACTCACGTTATATTCGACAAGCTAGGTCTGAAGAACTGCTTCATAGAGATCGGGGATAGGAAAGTGGTGGAAGAATATGTAAGGAGAGAGATGAAGACAGATGATGAAGATCTTATCTTAGAGGCTTTAAGGGCTCTGGACAAGATAAAGAAGAAGAGTACCTCGCAGATAATAGAAGAGTACGCCGATAAAGGCATAGATGAACACGTGATGAGAAAGATAATCGAATTCGGCAAAATAAGAGGCGCGCCTTATAAAGTCATAGATATGTTGGAAGAGAAAGAAGTTCAAAATCTCAAAAATCTGAAGAGCATAACAGATTCTCTTCATGCAAGAGGTATAGGGGGCGTTTTCTTGAGCATGGGGATAGTCAGAGGATTGGATTACTATGATGGTGTAGTCTTTGAGGTATTTGATGAAGAGCATGTAGATATAGGAGCTTTGGCAGGTGGTGGAAGATTTGATAGTCTGCCTTCAGTCTTTGGCAGACCGGATCTGTTGGCAACAGGCGTTGCGGGAGGTGTGGAGAGAATAATACTCGCATTATCAAAAAGAGGTCTAGCCAAGAGTAAAGAAGAGCAAGGGATGATCTACGTTGCATATGCAAACAAAGATTTCATCAAACAAGCTACTCGATTGGCATCAGATTTGAGGAGGAGTGGGGTGAGAGTGGAGGCCGATCTGTCTGGTAGAAGTTTGAAGAAGCAGATGGAGGTCGCATCTTCTTTAAGGGCAAGATATGTCTTGATAATCGCACCAAGGGAGTATTCGCAAAAGGAGATAGTTCTTAAAAATATGGGAGATGGTACTGAAAGGCGGATAGGAGTCGATGAAGTAGTACCCTTTCTAAAGGCTGAAGTAAGTTAAATTAAGTTAAACCTTGATGGTCGCCCCTTCGATCACTTCTCTTAAAATCTTGAGGTCTGGCTTTATCAAAATCGGTTCTTCACTATATTCTATGGCACTGTCAGGGTCCTTCAATCCATGACCTGTAGCAACACAGACTATCTCTTCTTCTCTATCTATCTCTCCTAATTCGATCAACTTCTTTAGACCGGCTATGCTCGATGCACTCGCAGGTTCTACGAAAAGCCCTTCCTTTCTTGCCAGAAGCCTTTGAGCGGAGATTATTTCTTCATCCGTCACAGTTTCAGCTTTGCCATCAGATTCTATTATGGCCATCATCGCCCTCTTCCAGTTCACTGGTCTCCCAATCCTTATAGCACTAGCTACCGTCCTTGGGTCTTTTAAAGGCTGGATCGTCTTCTTCCCTTCCTTTATTGCTTGAATTATAGGACTTGAGCCATATGCTTGAACTCCTGTCATCATTGGTAGGCTTTTGATCAAGCCTAATTCATAAAATTCTTTAAAACCCTTCCAGTATGCTGTTATATTCCCTGCATTTCCTATGGGGATCACAAGCCTATCGGGTGCATGCCAACCAAGTTGGTCGCATATCTCAAAGGCTGCGGTCTTCTGTCCTTCTATCCTTAAAGGATTGATAGAGTTGAGTAGGTATAGACCAAGGTTCTTGCTAGCATCTAAAACCATAGAGAGTGCGTCGTCGAAGTTTCCCTTTATCGCTATTACTTTGGCACCATAGATCATGGCTTGAGCGAGTTTGCCCAGAGCGATCGCACCATATGGGATCAAGATCATACATCTCAGACGAGCTTTGGCAGAATAGGCAGCCAAGGATGCAGCGGTATTCCCAGTAGATGCACATGCAACCTCGCTTACATCCAACTCCATAGCCTTCGTCACACCTATGGTCATGCCTCTGTCTTTAAAGGACCCTGTTGGGTTCTCCCCTTCATTCTTCACATACAAATTTTTAACTCCGAGCTCTTCTGCGAGATTGTCACAACGATGCAGACCAGTACCCCCTTCACCAATAGTCACGATCTTGCTCCTATCGAAGACAGGGATGAGCCCAATATACTTCCAAACAGAAAGGGGCTTTGAGCTCCATTCTTTCTTATTGATCCTCTCCTTTGCCCTCTCTAAGTCCAATCGGACTTCGAGTAGATCATCGCATCTTCTACAGCGGTAGACTATTTTATCAATACTCTCTTCAGACCTACAACTTATACATCTTAAGCTAAAATCTTGCATAACTTACTTTCTCCTCCCAATCGATAAAACTATCTTCCCGATTGCCTTCGTTCCCATTAAGCTCATTGATTTATTAATATTATTATGCCGTCTTTGGTGTTGGGGCGAATCGAGTACCTCCCAGAAAGGCAGTTTGTTTGCTAGTTTGACTGTATATATAGTCTAGACCAATCTCCCCTTCTTCTCCTTCTCTATCTCCGTTTCCTTGAGACAATTTGAGGAATTATGCATCGATTATCTCTCGCCACTCACAGATTCCTCTCGACGATAAAATAACAATCACCTTCCTGTTGTATTAACAGGATTTCCTTCCATAATTTTATATCTCTGATTAAAAATATAAAAGTCTTGGTAGACAATGTAAGTATGGAATACCGAGAGTTCGGCAGAGCCAAGATTAAAGTTTCCACCATAGGAATGGGGACCTATTATGACATTTTGTGGATAGCTACATCTTACATTTTAAGCTACCAACTGAGTAAGGAAGATAAAATCACTGCCTTGAAAAAG
>JAKLZD010000154.1 GCA_024256245.1 Candidatus Methylarchaceae archaeon HK01M | reverse complement strand
CGTTCATTATGGGCTTGTGAAAGTTAGGGCGAGAAAGGATCGCCGCTCGTACCGATGATAGAGCATCTTGTCTTATTGAGTAGAAGTAAAGAAGTTATCTGAGAAACTATAAAGATCATCATATAAGTTAAGAATAAGTATCTATTCCCTGTATATGGCTTAATTTGAATTAGATACTAAAACGGTATTAATGAAATTTTTATCTTCGAAAAACTTGGATTTTAATAAAAACAAAAATCATTTCCTGGTAGTTGTATCCATAGTCGTCGAGACCGTCTTAAGCCATTATGGGCGTTGTAAATATTGCTGAGATTTATAGGATTGGATCAGATGGAAGCCTCGGGACAAGTGATGATATTCTCTTGAATATAAGATACTTCTTTACTTCACATGTGAACATGCAGATATGACGAAGGACCCCCAATTTCCTCTATCTGAGGGAGAAGTTGAGATAGAGATACGATCTGAGGGTTATGAGCGAATTTTAAGATAGAAAAACTTTTCAATTGATTGAGGATTGATTAGATCACGTCATAAGGTTCTCGAAATTAAAATTCAACAAAGACAACCAGATATCTTCTAGAAAACTTCAGTCAAGATATTATTCTCACAGTGCCTTTATTACAAGAGCGACCCTCTGTAAGAATGTTATGAGAGCCAATACAAGCACTATAATGACTCCATAATCTACATAACCCAGCATGCTAGCGACCACAAGAACTAGTATCCTCTCTGCTCTCTCACCTATGCCTGTCCCTGAAAGTTTTATGCCTAAGGATTCCCCCCTCGCTCTGGTGTAGCTTACAAGGAGGGAGAGAGATAAGGCAATGATCACAAGCAGAGGGTCGCTAAATCCACCTATCAAAATCCCTATAAAGACAAAAAGTTCTCCCAAGCGATCGAAGGTAGAGTCTATGAATGCACCCCTTGAAGAGACCGAGTCTGTGGCTCTTGCAACAGAACCATCCAGTACGTCTGCGAAGCCGGATACCAGCAAAAATAGCCCGCCATAAAAGCCATCAGAAAAGAAAATTCCTGAGTAAGCCAGGGATGAGAAAAAGGCGGCTGTAAGACCAAGGGAAGACCAGAAGATCGGAGGGAGGCCGGTCCTAGCCAAGTACATGCCGAGCCTCTTGAAAAAGGGCCTAAAGGCTCTCCTGAATTTGTTCAGCAAATTTTCCCCTCAAATCTCCTCAATACTCAGTTAAATATTCTATCGTCTTAGATTTAAAATCGACGGAAATGTAAGGATGATATGATGATGAGTAGAACCCTAAGAATAAAAGCTCAATAAAGAAAATTATAGTCAAGCCTATATCTAAGTAGTCTGCATTAATCAATGGTAGATTTGGGCAAGGTTCAGAAGGGTATAAAATGCTCTGTAATAGACTGTAAAAATAAGGCTATTCGATCTTTGAGCCGAGAAAAATTTTCGTCCCCTGATCTACAAGTCAAAACAGAGGGGAAGAAGGTTTACCTTTGCGAAATTCATTATAAAGTATGGAAAAAGAACTTAAGGAAGCAAAAATCTTTATACGGCACAAGCCCTTTTAAAGATCCTCGGTGGGGTCCCTGAAAAGGATCATATTTTGAGACCTTTTAAGTATCCTTCGAACCAAAAAAGGGGCGACTCCATCCGAGAGAGTACAAGTACTTCTAAAAAATAACATATCTATAACTTATGAGTAGATTAAAATAGAAGTGTGTGCATCAAGGGGCACTTATCAGTACCCTAGGAATACTTTTTATTGAGTAAATGCTATAAACAAATACTCAATATGAGAATAGCTCGCCGATCTAAGCTTGAAAGGCTCATAGATACTCTGAAAGTCATAGCAAGTGACAACCCTGTGAGGCAGACTCATATAATGTACAGGGCAAATCTAACCTGGAATGAACTGAAGGAAGACCTTGAATGGTTGAAGAATTTAGAGCTGATAGAGAGGGCCACTATGAGAGAGGGAGTCGTCTATAAGATAACGCGCGCTGGTTCGGATATACTCTCCCACTTTGAGATGGTTGAATCAGCACTAAAAACTACGAGAAGGATCTGTCTATGACCGGACACTATACTTATGCAACGCATAGAAATTCTATTAATTATAAAATAGAGTGTGGGAGTTATCCTCGTTACAATAGGATGAGGTACTTCTCGAAGAAGGAAAAGATCTTCAAAGGATGAAACTATGTGAGCCTCGATGTGCAAGTTTCGATGATAGAATTAGAATAGATCCAATAACTCCGAGGGCACATCTATGTCGAAAGGAAGAATGCACTAATGTATCCGTGAATGCCAACCTTCAACTATCTCACCAGAGACTTGAACCTTCTTTAACTGCTATTCAATATTCTGTTATTTGCTTTACGTATCAATTAGATGAAACTTATGTATTAATCTCCCATGAATTGTTTTCAGAATATATTATACCGATTTGGTAGTCTTATTATTTAAAACATAAAAAGGAAGGCATGAATCACAGAGTGGGTAAGGAAGTGCGTTCAAATTGTGTATCATTATAATAAGTGCAAGTATGATCTTCATTAAAT
>JAKLZD010000139.1 GCA_024256245.1 Candidatus Methylarchaceae archaeon HK01M | reverse complement strand
AAAACCTTCTTGTTTAATATAAGCATTAAATTTTTCATATAATTCGTGGGAGTTAGGGCGTATATCATACGTTATTTTAGAAAGTACATCATCAGTGACAAAAATTTTCCCAAATACATCTTTTGGTATTGTATGACCGATTACCATTGCTGGAAAAAAGTGAAGATTTCTGAAGTCCTTATGAGGCAGGTAACGAACTCTGTCAATCACTTAAAATCGAACGGGAATGTACTAAGAACGTATCTTAAGCAAATAAATACTTAAATCAATATCATTATAAGATAGTAAGTATATAATATAATTATCGGATAAGCAAATTTAAGGTGAATGAAAAATGACAACAAAAATGAAGACAATACTTGGCATAAGGCGATTTGCTTATTGGAAAAACATCTAACACGTGCGAATCGTGTATAAATGTCAAAAAATAAAGGAACGATGGTTGTTGAAATGGGTCGCATAAGTGTGGACATCCCAGATGAATTGGAGAAGGCGCTCAGGTTCAAGACCATCGAGAGATTTGGCGGGAGAAAGGGCGACCTATCCAGAGCCGTCGAAGAAGCCATAAAGATATGGGTCGCCAAAGAAGAATAGAAGAAAAAAATTGAGGTGAATGGAAAATGATGGCAGAAATGTTGAGGAGATACAAGTACCCTATCGCGTATGAATTGAATCCTTCAGAGATAGATGTAGGAACTAACTGGGTAACATTGAAACTGAAAAACATAGGAAGTGAAACTCTTAGATACCTTGACGTACAATTGCACTCTCTGGACACAGATAATCTAACAGTTTATGGAACAGGGCTATTTGGGGCTGGACACTACCTACCGGATTTGAAAATGTATGAAGAGAAAGAAATGGTTTTCAGGGTTAATGCAGTAGGATCAGCTAATGTATACGTCACCATCAAAGGTAGGGCTGGAAGCAGATACTTCACGTGGGAATCCGGTTGGACGAATCTCAAGGTAAGTGAGGAAAAAGCAGAAATCGGACGCCTACTAGTGCTTTCAAACCCGTATACAACAATTGGAAGGACCATCAGTGCCGAGGCGACCATTAAGGGCTTGAAAGAAAGTACGGGACTGAAACTGGAATTCTGGGTGGAAACCCCCTCAGGAAAATCTGAAGAGCAGGCCACGATAGATATAAAGGATCTTCCCGTTGGAGAGGAAGCACGTTACACCGCTGAGTTCACACCCAAGGAAACGGGAGTCTACACGATATACGCGTATTTGTACGATGGTTGGAGAAGAGTAGGCTACAAGACAGAGTGCATCTACGCGCGGAGACAATAGAAATCTTGCTTTGAGATCACTTAACCAATCCTTTGCACCTAGTAAATGATATATCCTATCTGTCAAATCTTAACATAGGATCTATTCAAATCCTCATCTTTTTCAAGGATCATCTTCTCCATGGTCTTCTCCCCTTCTTCGCTTAAAGAAAAGCCCTTTTTGAAACGCTCAACAAGTCCTTGGTAGATCAGATCTTTTATTGCTCGCTCAACCTCTTCTTTACCGATCTCTTTCTTCTCTATAAAGGATACATCACGACGAACCTTCTCAAATATATGGTCAATCCCAGTAAGCGTCCCTTCTTCTTTGATGGATAGAAGTAATAGAATCCCATCAGAGATGGTTGCCATAGATGCTTTCATATGTTAATAGACCTATATGGGTTTAGGTTCCTTTGTAGAAAACCTTAAACTACCTCGTGATATAATCTTGATCGTATATTTGAGGGGCTTATTGGGAGGATCGGTAGCAGCCAGCCTCATGAGTTCCCTCCCGTATCAGTCTAGCTGGATACGATCAGGTCACTCTCCCTCGAGATGCTTAGAGAATGTAGATGAAGAAAAGGAGATTATAATTTATAGCTTGAAGAATTAATAGGGAGCGAATAAGGATTGAGGGAATTAGACATAAAAGCAATGATCTTCGATCTAGACGGGACCTTAATCAAATTTGCCTTAGATGTCAAAAGCGTGCGTAGAGAAGCCATTGCAGAGATTAGAAAGAGAGGAATGAACGTTGAGAATTTATCCAAATTGAGTGTGTATTCGATGCTAAAAGTTATGAAAAGGCGCACCGATGGCAGAACCCTCCTAAACCTAAAGCAATCCTTATGGAGAATTGTTGAAAAGTTCGAACTAAAGGCGGCATATGAGGTCTGCATACAACCAGATGCCCTTCAAACAATAGCCTTTATCAAAAAGCTTGGGTTTAAGTTGGCCATAGTAACCAATAATGGGCGCAAAGCCACCAATATAGTCATCAGAAAGCTTGGCTTAGAAATTTTCTTCGATGTAATAGTTACAAGAGAAGATGTTGAGGAATTGAAGCCTGATGGTTGGAGCATAGGGCGAACTATAAAGATTCTTGGGATTGAAGCGAGGGAAACAGTTTACGTCGGAGATAGCGTAATAGACGTCCTGGCAGCGAAGAATGCCAGAGTGATCTCTGTAGCCGTGCCGACAGGTATTTCGAGTATAAGAGATCTGATAAAAGCAGAGCCCGATTATATCATATGCTCGTTAAAAGATATCGAAGTCTTGCTCAATACCCCACTCCACAACTAAAAGGATATATATAACTATTGTTATACCTTTAATATGAGTTCGTATCTGAATCTACTAAAAGATTTAAAGCCCTATCAGGAAGTACGTGGTGTATAAATTGGCGTCTAAAAAGAGTGTCCATTTTAAGTTAGACAAGCTGAAGAGTAAATTAGCCGAAATCGACGGATTAGAGGTTTCTATAGGAAAGTTAATGGGTGAAGAGTGGAAGGAACCCTTCGGTCCGACACCATGCCCCTCT
>JAKLZD010000048.1 GCA_024256245.1 Candidatus Methylarchaceae archaeon HK01M | reverse complement strand
GGTGTAAGGACAGTGATATATGAATTCGTTGGTGGGACTGGGCCTATATGGGTAGCTATAGACTCTGATGAGAATTATATAGTAACAGAATGGGATGCAGACAATCTGGTCAAGATAACTCCTCAAGGTGAAAGGACGGTGATATATGAATTCGATCCTGATACTAATCCTGCAGGTGTAGCTATTGACTCTGATGGTAACTATATCGTAGCAGGGGTGTATGCAGACAATCTGGTCAAGATAACTCCTCAAGGTGAAAGGACGGTGATATATGAATTCGATCCTGATACTAGACCTTGGGGTGTAGCCATATATCCTGATCTCATTCCTCCAACTATCTCAATAACCTCACCTACGAATGGCTCTGAGATAAAATCTTCAACTGTAAATGTTGCATGGACAGGTTCAGACTCTGGCTCAGGTATTGACCATTATGAAGTGAAGTTGGATGGAGGTTCATGGATCAACGTAGGGACAGCTACGAGTCATGAATTTACAGGAGTGACTGATGGGATCTATACTGTTTACGTCAAGGCTGTGGATAAAGTAGGCAACTGGAAAGAAGCTATGGTCAACTTCACTGTGAGTACAGGGATCATATTCGGACTTGACTTGACAACCATGGCGATCATTATTGCAGCAGTCGTAGTTGTGATCGTTGCAGCAATTGTAGTTGTGATTGTTGTTACTGTATATCTGATAATAAAGGGACGAAGACCTCCAACACCCGCACCACCTTCAACTTCGACCCTCGTTCCCCCACCAACTTAAAGAAACTCTAATTCCAGAAGTAATGTAAGGCATAAGGGTTAAAGCAAATTAGAGTTCAATAGATTCCTTCTGAAGTTTCTTGTATTTTTTAAAAGAATGGATGATGACTTACCATTCAAAGAAAGTATTGTTGAGAACATTCATCGAAAAGACCTCCACCCCTTAGAAGAGGCAAGAAAGAAAGCAGGCCATGAGTTCTGAATCTAATCATGGCTGGGAAATCGACCGTACATCGTGCTTCCGAAGAGATTATTATGTATCACTAAAAGAATAAAGAGTTGAAAGTGAAATATTCTAAAGGGATCGAAAATGGAGTATACGACGATATCTGGCACCAATATCAAAGTTTCCCGCATCGGTCTGGGCACCTGGGCCATCGGCGGCTGGATGTGGGGTGGAACCGATGAGAAAGAATCCATCCTTACCATTCATGTTGCACTGGATAAGGGAATAAATCTAATCGATACGGCCCCTGTTTACGGCTTTGGTCTCTCCGAGAAGATCGTAGGAAGGGCTGTAGAAGAATATGGAGACAGAGAGAACATAATCATCGCCACCAAGGTTGGAATAGAGTGGAAAAAATTGGCGACATTTCGAAACTCCACTAAGAAGCGTATCTTTAAGGAAATCCAAGATTCATTAAAACGCCTGAGAACAGATTATATCGATATCTATCAGGTTCACTGGCCCGACCCTCTGGTACCCATCGGAGAAACGGCCAAGGCCATAAAGCAGATTATGGAGGAGGGTAAGATTCGGGCCATAGGAGTGAGCAATTATTCCCCTGAGCAGATGGAAAAATTCCGTAATGTGGCACCTCTCCATACCTCCCAGCCCCCCTACAATTTGTTTGAGAGGGGTATCGAGGGTGATGTTTTACCTTACTGCCAGAAGAAAGATATCAAACTCCTCACCTACGGAGCACTCTGCCGTGGTCTACTCTCTGGCAAAATGAAAACCGATACTAAGTTTGGTGGCGATGACCTGAGAAAGATCGATCCTAAATTCAAACCTCCACGCTATCAGCAGTACTTGGATGCTGTAAAAAAGCTAGATGATTTTGCTCAAAAAAACTACAACAAGCGTGTACTTCATCTAGCTATTAGATGGATACTAGACCAGCTCGGTAATGGCATAGCCTTGTGGGGGGCAAGGAAGCCTGAACAGATTGAACCAGTAGATGAGGTTATGAGATTGAAGCTCGATGACAAGGCGAAAAGACAGATCGATTCTATCCTTGTAGAAACTATCAAGGACCCAGTGGGCCCCGAGTTCATGGCACCTCCCTCAAGAAAAGTTTGATAATAACTTAAAAAAATAGAGTGGCTCTTCTTAAAGAGTTTAATTCACAGTTTCTTGATTACTATCATAAGATATGAAGGAGAGAAAAGGTAAAGTTAAGTTAATAGTGGACTTAGTAAATCCTTTTATCTATTCTAGTAGACGGCCATCCTATATGAATTAATCTCAGTCTCTACTCCAATCTGGATTATTCAAGTTAATTATATATGAATTCATCTAATTTAAATACAAATTAAGCATTTATCCTTTTTTGGATTGAGTCAAAGATGGAAAGAAAGAAGAAGAAAGAGAAAGAAAATAACAACATTTACGAGGAAGAAATGCTACGAGAGGGTGAAACTAGAGAAACCAACGACATCTACGATGATGAACAGAGGGAAGAAATGTTAGCAGATGATGAAATCACTGCAGCTGAAAGTGCTTTCATGGCCGGAAGAGAGATGAATATTAGAAAGCAAAAAAAGAAATGGATGGAACACGAAGATTCAATATCTGTAGAAATGGCTGAAGAAGAGTATCAAGAGGACTAAGTTTGAGATTAAAAAGTAGTCGGTATTTACTAGTGGTATACTACTGGCTGCAACGCTTTTGAGCGTAACTATCTATCAATTCTGGTATGTGAATTCAGATCTGCAGGAGAACGATGATATTTTATTTCAAACATCGACCATCAGCGCTTTGCTCGAGGGAGCCTATGATGGAAACATGACCTATGGTGAGTTGAAGAAGCACGGCGACTTTGGGTTGGGCACTTTCAATGGTCTCGATTGAGAGATGGTAGGATTAGACGGTACCTTCTATCAGGTAAAAGACGATGGGATCGCCTATCATGTCGACGATTCGATAAAAACACCCTTCGCTCTTGTGACTTTCTTCGAAGCCGACAATACGATCTTGTTGCATGAATCCTTGAACTATACACAATTAGAACAGTATCTAGATGGTTTATTGCCAAGAGAAGACATCATCTACGCCTTCGAAATAGAAGGAACTTTCGATTACATCAAGACAAGGAGCGTCCCTAAGCAAGATAAACCCTATCCCCCCTTCAGTGAAGTAGTGGAGAACGAGACGATATTCGAGTTCCATGATATTTCTGGAACGATAGTTGGGTTTTGGTTCCCTGATTATATGGAAGGAGTAAATGCTCTAGGCTATCATTTTCATTTTATAACTGAAGATAGGATGGCAGGCGGTCACTTACTCAATTGTCAACTTCAGAATGTGATAATTGAGATCGACTATACTTACGAATTTTATATGATATTACCTGAAAGTGACGGGTTATATGATGCGGATTTATCATAAGAGAAAGAAAGGATACAGATTTTCAGGAAGCATGGAGATTTTTATAAAAATTAATCTACTATATATAAAATTTTATAAGAGAGCGATTCATACAAGATCAATGAAGGTGTAGAGAATGGACGGATCGATTTTCGAAACATTCGAACAATTGTTCTCAGATATTGTCGCCTTTCTACCATTACTAATAGCTGCAATTATAGTCATTATTATCGGTTATTTAGTTGGGTCTGCAGTAGGTAGAGCAGTAAATGCACTTATCGAAAAATTGGGTATAGAAAAAAGCTTTGATAAAAGTACTACAGGAAAAGCTTTCAGAACAGCCGGATTAGATTTATCATCATTCATTGGAGGAGTCATCAAAGCTTTTATCATAATCCTTGCTGTTATCCTTGCTATACAGATTTTAAATATAGGGGGAACTCTAGGAGAATATCTAGTAATTGTAGCAAACTACTTACCCCGACTTCTTGGTGGAATCGTCATTATCATTCTGGGCTTCGTTTTGGTCGATTTCTTAGCATCTCTCATTGGATCGATGTTAAAACCTATGATACCTGAAGCAAAATCGGAGATAGCTGATATGCTTAGGAATCTTCTTCAGATAGGTTTGATAGCAGTCATTCTTCTTATAGCATTAGATCTAATGCTCCTTGCAGGGAATTTAGTGTATCCATTGATACTAGGTTTCGTTATAATCGGCGTAGGAATATCATTAACTGACGGTTTGGTCAAATCCATCACAGATGATTATATTGAGTTTAGATCTGTTGCAGGCTATGCAAAATTTGTTCTTTACAGCATATTCCTTATCATTGGTGCTGGAGCAATATTCGCGACATTTGAAGGAGTTACTAACGTGGTAGCTAATATTTCTTGGGCTTTTGCAATCGCTTTAGCAATTATCCTGATTCCAGTAGTTTACGCCATGGCTAAAAAGATTTCGAAAGAGGTAGCTTAACTGAAAAGGTGACGAAAAGCTACTACCACCTTTCTTTT
>JAKLZD010000088.1 GCA_024256245.1 Candidatus Methylarchaceae archaeon HK01M | reverse complement strand
GATAATAGCCTTCTCCAGTCTTCGTATCAACGACCTTCTCCAATTTTCCTCTAACGGCAATTTCATCCTCAGTCTCAAAGGTTCCACCATAAAAACCTTCATATGTAGTAACTTCTCTGATATCTTGTAATCTTTCTCCTTCTTCTACTACGACTCTCTGTAAGGAATAGGTGTGAGGAAGAAAGATGGAATCCGATATATCAGAGACCCTTGCCTTTATCTTGATCATGCCCATAGAAGTGAATATCTTATCACCATAACGCTCACTAATCTCTGAATCGAGTTTTACCGGATGTACAGAGAAATTCGTTCCTTCGAATAGACCATAGTTCCACTTCTTATCATAAATCTTTCTTGCTTCATCGAAGGTTAGGGGATAATCTTTGGCCTTCTCTTTACACCATCTATTCAAAGAATCTCCACAAAGCTTACTGATACCTCTCCTTTCCTCTTCATACAAAGATAAAATTGCCTCCTTTATCTTCAAAGAATTTTCTCTTCCATAGACTGTAAGGTCTATGTCTGAAAACTCTGGTCTGTGGATGTCTATGAGGATCGATCCTGTCACACCGATGTAACTTATAAGTGTCCCACTTTTGTCCGAGATAAGAGTGGCCAATTTTATGGCTTTTTTTTGAAGAAGATCAGGTTCTTCAAGTTTCAACAGGTTTTCGAGTCTCTGCTCAGGCCGATAATGCTCGTTTATATTTTTATGAGACACAGCCGACATCTCAGTATTAAAGATATTCGAGTAAAATACATAATCTGGAAATTCTTTTTTTAGCATCTCAATATTCTTGAGAAGATATGGTACAGTATATGATGGCATTGTGCGGGAATACTTTGCTGAAATTTTACCCCATTTACCAGACGGGCTAGGCATATACCTGATATAGGATAATACCCTATCGTCTGGATGTGTATATCCGACAACACAAAAAAAGAGGTCTTCGTGAGTTTTTATGAAGTCCTTGTCTTTGAACCTTCGTCTTCTCATTTCCATCAGAAAGACCAAATGTAACTATTTATTTATTCAGATCGTTATACTCGATAATTTTATGAGGATTTAGAGGTTGTAGCGATCATGAAGTCTGTCGGTCTGCTTCCTAGAAGTATTCTGAAATGATCTTCTTTTGGAGCTATTACTCTCTCGATCTTGCCTTGAGCAATAACGGTCTCTCCATTTTTCGCTTGTTCACAGAACCTGCCCCTAAAGGATGCTATCTCCCTTAACTTATTCAACATCTTCCCTTCTATTAATTCGACATCCTTCACTTTGTAGATACACGGCGTGAATATACTCTCGGAATCATCGATTATCTTGGCTCTTATCTTTGCATACCCCTCAGGCTTGTACATTATTTCCCCATAATTCTCCTCAATTTCGTCCCAATCCTTGATGCATCTTATATATACATCTTTACCATCAAACATACCTTGAAGACTCTTTCTGCTTTCATGTTTGACGAACTCTTCAAAAGGCATTATCGTATCTTTTACACGGAATTGATACAACGATTTTAGGCCTTCTATCTCGTAACGAGAAATCTTTTGTCCTGATTTTAAAAGGTTTTGCATTGCATTACGAACTCGAAGGCAGTTCTCTACACCATAAACTATTACGTCTATGTCGGATGCATCTGTATAAAGCCCTACGGATATAGATCCAGTAATGCCGATATCCTTCCATGTTATGTTTGCCTCTCTCCTTAAGATTTCTGTGAAGACCACAGTTTTTTCTTGTATATAATCTAATTGAGGTTTTTTCCTAAGCCCACTTAGCTCTTTTACTGGGATATAACTATGAATTATGCTCGAATGTTTGACTTCAGGCATGTACTCGTTAAAAACATCGTCATAGATCAAAAATTGAGGATATATTTTCTTTAGAATCTTATACCTTTCATCAATAGAGTATACCTTTCTATATGATCTACCATGGAACTTCCGATCTCCTTTAGGATCGGACATGTATCTAATTAAGGCGATTACTCTTTTTGGAGGGTGCAACGATCCCTTGACTTCAAAGATTGCTCCATCATCGATCTGTAGAAAATCGCCCTCACGAAATTTTAAGGTGTTGACCACTGCTCACCCACCTATACGATCTTTTAACCTGCCTTTATATAATCGGTCGGCGATGAAGTAAATAATCTTTAGCTGATTAAGGTTACTTTAAGAGAATTCTTTTTAGTTTAATAATAAACTTAACATCAGGTTCGGAGTAGACTGGAGTAAGATTCACGACAGTCGGCCTAATTGGTTAAAAATCCTCCCCTGCTCTTTGAATTAGAACTCAATCCTTCTGATAGAGTGATCCACAGTGTTCAGATGAGGCCCAACCTTATCCTCGATCTCTAAAAGTTGGTCGGCCTTGACAACTTCTAGTGCCTATCTTTGGGTGTTGGGCTAAACTTTTCTGATCGCTTCGCCTGAGGCTGTTTCTAGTGTATATTTGAAGTCTCCAATAGACTTCATAATATAACTTCCTCTCTCTCCTAATTAGATTAAATATTTTGTATGTAAATTAACTGACTACGGTTCGGTTCAATAATAATAAAAAGACAGTCAGGAATATAACATGGGTGTAAAGGTAGAATGGTAAAGGTTACCTATGCGCCATGGGAGGAAGTCATAATCCATGAGGTTATACAATACTCCCTTGAAGATCTGGTAAAACTTCGGAGTCTAGGCACACCTGCAGGCGGCCTCAGTTTTAATTTGTTATGGGCAGAAGGCATCGCCTTCGTTCATAGAACCATGCCTACGACACCCGACATCGTAAAGGAACAGCTACAACGTAAGGTACACTGGTCCAGTGTAGAATTTGCGCCCATGCCTAAGTATACCAATCTTATCATGATCAAGGAATCGAATGTACGTGTGCCTGTGATAAACGTAAGCAACAATCCTTTCTTAAAAACGGTTGCTGAATGGCTAGGATGCCAAGCTTACCAAAAGGAAAGTAAATGCCAAAAAATATAAGTCTAGAGAGATTCGTAATTCTCTTTTATCGATTTTGGCGCCAAAAAGATTATCTAACGTGTTAACTACTTGAAGTAAATCACCGACGTTCATGCAAATATGATGAGAGCACCAATAGCGTGAATGATGGGGATATTATCTACCGTCTTAACCACCTAACCAATTACTATAAACGCTCAGCAACATATTTCTACAAATCCTACTATATGGGTATCACTTGGTGTATAAAGTGTATAATTTGTATAAAATTAGCCGATTCTATCTTATGGCATCCACCAAGGCTTCATTTCTGATGATGGTTTTGTCCTAATTTATCACTTAAAGTGACGTCCCAATATGATAGTTTTAAATATCAATTTTAATTAAAACTAATAATAAGAGGGATAAAATGTTATGAAGGTCAGAAATTTAGTTGCGGGCATTGTTTTAACTGTCATAGGTATTTTTCTTTGGCTTTGGCAACCTTCATCGGCTTGGACTCTAATTCAATATGCGGAAATTGTTGATATTCTTCATCTAATCGGCGGGATTTTCGTGGCTATCGGGCTAGGACTCTTAGCCTTAGGCGTAATAGAAGCCGTAGTAGATATAACACAAAAGGAAAAACCAAAAGAACCTAAACATTGAAAAGCGATAATTAGATCATAAAAAAGTCATAAAACTAAGGCATCCACCAAGGTCTTATTTCCGTCCTTGATATATAGCTCTCTCTCATAAAAACTCCTTTCCTTGCTTGACGCATGCTTTTAATAGAGAAGCATGAAGTGTCAGAAAATCAAAGTAATTAGAAGTTTAACCCACGATCCAAGTCGTCTTATTTCACTATGAAAAGTTTACAAATATTTAAATAAAAAAATTGAGCTTACATTTGTAACTTGAAATTAAAATTTATAATTATAATAGCTTTTTTGTGCATTTTTCTCCTCGTACCTATAAATGTTGAAGCAGTTTATCGAACTATAACAGTTGACGGAGATACCAGCGATTGGATAGGAATAAACCCATCAATAGATGATCCGAATGAGAACGATATAGATGATTATTATGATATAGATAAGATTTATATCGCTAATGACAATGATAACCTATATTTCTGGATACAATTTTACGGAGCATGTCAAGTAGGCGTAGGATGGTTTTGGATTAATATATACTATCAAGATTCTAGTACTGTTTTTACATTAATAACAGATGGAAGTTCTATTTTTAGTAACCCAGATTGTACTGGTCTTCAAGTAGGTGTATCTGGACAAGATATGGAGTTAGGTATACCTCTCAATTGTATTGAAAATCCACAATGTATTTACTTATACACTTTCAGTTTTGAAATGATTGATCTAATGCGAGACTATGCTCCTGATGAAGATGTTCCTCCGGTATTGTTTCAATACTGTTT
>JAKLZD010000057.1 GCA_024256245.1 Candidatus Methylarchaceae archaeon HK01M | reverse complement strand
TGGCTTATGCAGCGGTCGGTGCTTTAGATGTGTTCTATGGTAAGAAGGCCCAAGTCGAGGTGGAGGTACCTAAAGTAGCTCTAGAAGAGAAGGTCATAGAGCCTATAGCAGAAAAAAGGTGAATAGGTGCTGTGAGTGAGATAACTCACGCTCTATTCCTTATTTATTTTTAAATCTTAAATCTGAGTATTATACTCATTATAACATTGAATAAATGTAAAAATACAGGGTAATGAGACTGAGCCGAGTGTAGGTGGAAATATTAATGAATACTTCTACATATTGGCAACTTACAAAACCCAGAATCGCTTTTGCCATCATTTCTCTCTACATTTTATCCTTAATTATAAGCTCATCAGGAAACTTTAAAGTAGAAAGTCTAATAGGTGCTATAGCGGTCTTTACATCAATAGCTGGTTCAAATGCAATTAATTGTTATATAGATCGAGATATCGATCAAGTCATGGCTCGAACTAAGCGGAGACCAATTCCCTCTGGAAAGGTAAAGGCAAAAGATGCCCTTATGTTTGGCATATTCTTGATCTGTATCTCTTTCGTCCTCGCC
The DNA here is from genome assembly GCA_024256245.1 of Candidatus Methylarchaceae archaeon HK01M. GTDB lineage: Archaea > Thermoproteota > Nitrososphaeria > Nitrososphaerales > JACAEJ01 > HK02M2. Next base: position 4,578 of record JAKLZD010000057.1, on the reverse strand, counting down.
TCTTTCTTAGGTTATCTCCCAATCTTCTTTCTCTTTTTGGGGCTATTCAGTTACATCATACTTTATACAATACTTCTGAAAAGGAGGAGCATTCTAAACGTGTTTGCCACGGCCCCAGCCATTGCCACTCCTGTATGGTTTGGCTGGGTGATTGGTAGAGAAATGCTGGATCTTCAAGGACTTTTAATGAGTTCCCTTGTCATGCTTTGGGGACCGCTTCACCTTTGGAGTTTGGCTACAACTTTCTCTAGGGATTATAGAAAAGTTAGCATCCCCATGTTGCCTTCAGTGGTTGGAAGAAAAAAAGCTTGTGGTCGTATCTTGGTTTTATCGATCATCCTTAGTTTAACCTCGATTTTGATGTTCTTCTTAGGTTATTATGGATTTGTTTATTTGATTGGTGCGACCATCTTAAATGCCATACTCATCTTCTTGAGTGTTAGAGCTGTTCTACGTCCTACTAATAGAAGAAGCTGGTTCATATATAAATTCTCAGCCCCTTACATAGGAGGATTATTCCTTATGGCCCTGTTTTAATAAAAGAGCCTCATCAGAAGAAAGTTGCTGACATCGAGAATATGAAATTACTTTAATAACCGAAATCTTAAAATAAGAACTGTATTTATACCATTAAATGGAGTAAGTACTATGGAAAGTCGTAAAGTTCAACGTGTTGGCCTTTCATCAATAGCTATCTCATTACCTAGCGATTGGGCGAAGAAGGCCGACATTAAACCTGGCGATCTGCTTTTCGTCATGCCCCAAAGTGATGGCTCCCTGAAGTTGGTTCCAAGTGCTCTAGCTGAAAAGCAACCAAAGATTGAAGAGGTTATTATTAACTCAAACTTATGTGATGAGCCTGGGATGTTGGAGAGGATTATAACGGGGAACTACATTCTTGCTCGTGATGTGATAAGAATTGTGGCACCTTTACGCTTGCATAACTCACATCTTAACGAGATACGAGGAATTTTGCCTAAACTTATGGGGTTGGGCATAATTGAAGAAACTCCCAATCAAGTCATCCTTCAATGTTCGATAGATCCAACCAAGTTCCCGGTGCATAGAGCAATATTAAGATTACATATTATATCTACCTTAATGCAAAAAGAAGCTATCAAGGCGTTTGTAGATAGAGACTTTGAGTTAGCGAGAGAAGTTATAGACCGTGAAAATGAGGCAGATACGATTTACTACCTTATCCTTCGACTGCTTTCCTTTATTGAAGAAGAAAAGAAAACTGGGAAAAAAGGCGCAGTTCCATTATATGTTCTAGATTATAGAGTTATCGCACAGTATCTGGAGAGGAGCGCTGATTGGGCGGAAATGATTGCAAGAAATGTGCTTGATATTGAAGAATACATAGATGAAATCGATAAGTCGATAATTAATGAGTATAATAAATTAAATGAGTTCGCCTATAATGTATGTAATAAAGCTATGATGAGCATCTCAAAAAACGATATAAAACTCGCTAATAGTGCTATAGGAGAGTATAAAAAGATCGCTGAATCTGAAGAAGAAAGATTACTGAAGGAAATTCTTGAACATGTGCCTAACAAATATGTATCATGTCGTTTAAGGTTTATCTTGTACGCTATTAGGAGGATAGCGGAGTTGGGCGTGGAGATAGCCCAGATAGCAATAAACAGGGTTCTTGGAAAATCGAGTAAAATCTGCGAAATATACTAATCTAATTAATTATAAATTCATGGCGCACTACCTGACTTCAACTACCTTTAGCTTAAGGCAGTCAGAGTATTACATTAAATAGATGTATATAAAATAAGAAGAATGTATTTATAAATCTCATTATATATCATTTCACACATCCTCCTAGTAAGATGATGATAAATGAGTGGAAGAGCACAATTAATAGTTGCCGATCCAGTAAAGGGAGATCATAGTATCGCAAGGATCGATAAGGCCACAATGGCATATGTTGACGTAAAGCCGGGTGATGAAATCGATATTCTTGGGGAGATATTAAGTGGAGCTCAAGTCAGAGCTAAAGTTAATAGGGGACTCATAAAAGATGAGGGAAAGGGTATCATACGGATAGCGAGAGATAAAATGGAGGAAGGAAACTTTAAAGTTGGAATGAAAGTTGTAGTGTATAAGTCATGGATAGAAACTTTAAAACTTGCACTATCTCTTAAAACTTCTCATAAAAGGGAGTGGATAGAAATAGAGACTCCAGAACTGGTAACCGAAACGACAACTGTACTGACCGAGGTTTCGAAGAAGAGCGAGAAGGATATAAGATAGTTAAAATCTATAACATTCTCTAATAGTGAATCGCTTTGTTAACTAGAAAAGAACTCTTAGCGAAGTATTTAGATCTCAAGTGGGTTTCGCCTTACAAAAAGATAATAGCCATGGCTGACAGGGAGGCAGGAGTAGTTGAAGTTCATGAGTTTCACGCCAGGAGCAAGTGCATAGGTGGCGCAGCTTGGGAGATATATCATTATCCACTTGGGAGCAATCTGGTTTTAAAGGCTAGGAGAGAAGGAGCTAGAAATATCTTCACAATCAGAATAGGTGAGACAAAGTTAAATTTAGAACCTGGATTACGTGGAGCGGGTATCGAAAGTGTCGATTTCACGCAGGATGAGATTAGAATAACCTATGCGGGGTTGGCTGGAGGTGGTATTGCGGCGACCGTGTGTAGAGGTTTGGCTGAAGGTGTTAAAGGAGTCGAAATTTTTGAAAGAGGCGGCGGGAGTAAGCTTGGAAAGGCAACTTTAGTGCTTCCACTCTTAAATAAAGTGACTATTGGGGTTGACGATACTGACACAAAGGAAACAGGTGCGACATGGGGTCTCGTAAACGAGATAGCATACGATCTCGAGCAAAACAACCTAGGAGATTACATCAACCATGTTATTACACAACTCTACCCCAAAAACCCCTATAAGACAACGAATTGTGTAAGTATAGCTGCTTCCTTCGCAGTCAGACCCGACTTAGCAGATGATCTTGTGGCTGAATTTGAGAGTTCCTTACGGAGATTTACTTTATCGGATAATACTGGGATGGTCATTTATAGAAAGTGTGAGGTACCAGCTTCACTAGTAGATTATGGGAAAAGGGCGAAGACGATGCTCCTTAGCTTGGATGAGACCAAGGAGGTCGCTAAAGCTCACTCTATAGAGCTAAAGAAGATCACAGGCGAGCGAGGGTTGATAGGCGCTTTAGCTAGCATTGCTTACTCAAACGATCCAGATGAGGCAGTCATAGTCTATGATTGATGAGCCTACAAAGTTAAAGGCGGAGCTACTTTGTCTTGGCGCTAAGCTCGAGAATCCAGCAGGGGTTCGCAGAGGAGGTGCAGGCCCCGCTGGAGGTAAGTTCTTCAATCTACCTAATAGGTCCAACGTCAACGTCCCTGTTTACGGTTCGTATATAGATTCTTCTCCATTTAAACTTGTAAAGCAAAAACGTAATAACTACATATTATTTAAAAATGGCATCGAAGTATGTGAACTTGATGAGGTTCCAAGGCCAAGCTTTTATGAGAAATTAACTTCAGATGGAACCCCTATGTGGAAGATAGCTCTGCTTCACGGTTCAGACTGTTTAGCTTCAACGGTAGTGCAAAGTTGCCATTATTGGATGTTGAACAAACCCTGTAAGTTTTGCGCGATAGAATTGTCTCTATCACATGGAAGTACAACGGATTATAAGAGGCCTGAGCAAATAGCAGAAGTAGCATGTAGTGCAGTTAAGGATGGCGTAAGGCATGTCACGCTGACTATTGGAACAACGGCTGCATCAGATAAGGGAGCTTTGACGTTGGCCAAGACGGTTCAATCCATCAAGGAAGTCGTTGAGCTCCCAGTTCATGTTCAAGTCGAGCCACCTAGTTATCTGAATTACATTGATACGCTCTATTCATCTGGAGCAGACACGATAGGAATTCATGTGGAAACTTTAGATAGAGAGGTTTTGGAAAGTGTATGTCCGATGAAGCCTCAATTCGAAGAATTTATGAAAGCTTGGAAGAGAGCTGTTAAACTCTTTGGCGAGAATCAAGTGAGTTCATATGTAATAGTTGGTCTTGGCGAAGACTTAGGAGAGATGTTGGAAGGTTTGAGGCTTATGTCTCAAATAGGCGTAATCCCATACATCGTCCCACTTAGACCTATGCCAGGAACTCAGTTGCAAAAGTCTTCGCCACCAGATACCAACACTTTACTCAAAATAACTGACTATGCCTGTAAGATGATGAATGAAACAGGGCTAAACCCTTACAAGAATGTTGCTGGATGTGTGAGATGTGGTTCATGCTCCATGATCAAAGAAATTTACAAATGATAAAGCTCTTGGAGCGTTATATACGATAAGATCACTTTTATAGTTTATTTTAACATTATAAAATCATCCTCCAGATTTATTATCGAATTGCTTTTAGCAACAACGCTATAAATAATAGCTAAAGATCGTGGTTGGTTATCATATAATTTCTTCAGTCAAAGAAAATGATTAAACTTTCTTTCTAAATGCTCTCGACATAAAACTTGCAAAGGCTAAAGTATCAACATAGTTAGTCGTCGCTCTAGACACATCTATAAGAAT
>JAKLZD010000054.1 GCA_024256245.1 Candidatus Methylarchaceae archaeon HK01M | reverse complement strand
ATGTAGCAGAGATCGTCACAAAGAGGTTAGGGAACAATGCCTATGTAGTCAAAGACATAACCATAGATACAGAAGAGTTGGGGATGGGTGAAGACGTAAGGAACGTCTCTACCATAGAGATTGTCGTGGGCAAGAAGTAGAAAGAAAGAACATAAGACAAAAAGATATAATGGGCTCACATAAACAGTAGTGGGCCCGCCTTATCCTTGGTCAAAGATCTGACTAAGGAGGTAGGAAAGGTATCGTAGAGAACCATCTTAAGATATATTAATTATAGAATACTATCGACCATACAGAATATTTTTCAATATGAAGTAAGCTAATTTATAAGTGAAGTTTAATGTATCCATATACATACTCTGCCATAAAAGAGAGGGTTTGTGGGATATGCAAAAAACCTTCCCAATTTTTATCTAGGACAATAAACATGTGCAGGTCATGTATTCGTGAAAATCCTTATGAAGCAGTAAAAGTCTCCTTTAGAAATCATGAAGATGCTAGAAAGGCTTTTGGCCTCCCTGGGAGAATCCCTCATTCACCATCAGGAATGCCATGCAATCTATGCGCCAATGAATGCAGGATTGGGGTAGGTCAGTCGAGTTATTGTGGCCTTAGGAAGAACGTGTCAGGAAGGTTGATCAGTAGAGCAACTTCAGATAAAGGACTGTATGATGCGTATCTAGACCCTCATATTACCAATTGTTGTGCTGCATGGTTCTGTCCAGCAGGGACTGGTTCAGGATACCCAACGTTTTCAGCTTGTGATGGCCCTGAGAGAGGTTATTATAATCTGGCGATATTCTTCTATGGTTGTAACTTTGATTGTTCATTCTGCCAGAACTCGTCCCACAAAGATTTCAATTCAGCACCATCTCACAGTATAGACGACCTCGTTGAACGTACTTTGAATAATCCTAAAATTACATGTTGGTGCTTCTTTGGAGGCTCTCCGGAGCCACAACTTCCCTTTGCCCTTAAAGCTTCAAAGAGGGTTCTCGAACTCTTACCAAAGGAAAGGGTCCTTCGAATATGCTTTGAATGGAATGGTTGTGGTCATCCAGATCTGGTCAGAAAAGCTGCTGAAATCGCCTTTAAAAGCGGTGGCAACGTAAAGTTCGATCTAAAATGCTTCGATGAAAATATGAGCTTTGCTTTAAGCGGAGTATCCAATAGGAGAGCTTTTCAGAATTTTGAGATGATAGCTCGAGATTTTCATGCATTAAGAGACGACCCATCAATCCTTACAGCTACTACTCTCATGGTTCCAGGGTACGTAGATTCAGATGAAGTTGAAGGGATAGCGAAATTTATGGCAAGTTTAGATCAAAGAATCCCTTACAGTTTATTGGTTTTTCATCCAGATTTTTTGATGAAGGATCTACCAATAACGCCATTGGAGCAAGCTTTGAGTTGCTATAACGCAGCTAAGAAGCACTTAGAACGTGTTAACATAGGAAACTTGCACTTATTGGGACATGGGATTAAACATTTTATATCTTGAAGAGAAAGAGGATCTGGCGATTCCTTCTTAGATTTTAACTTTCATTATGGTAAGATTTTTCAAAGTTTTTTGTATAAGTGGTTCAAGATGAAAAAATTAACCTACTTATCAGATGAAGTAGAGTCCTTAAAGGGAGAACTCTTAAGGCTTACTTCCCAGCTCATAAGAACTAGGAGTGAGAACCCCCCAGGAGATACATCGGATGTAGCCGATGTTGTTGAGGATCATCTTAAATCCATTGGGTTGAATACTAAGCGTGTCGAGCCTATAAGGAAACATGTGAATGTCATAGCTGAGATGGGGAGCGGGGATCATGGACTGATACTTTGTGGTCATATCGATACAGTGCCTATAGGTGATATAGATAGATGGAGCTTCAACCCATTTTCAGGCGAGGTGATCGAGGGGCGCATTTTGGGTAGAGGCGCCACCGACATGAAAGGAGGGGTTGCAGGTATCCTTACAGCTGTAGAAGCTCTCACCAAGTTTGAGGCGAAGTTGAACAGAAAGATCACCATAGCATTATTTTGTGATGAGGAAACAGGAGGGCATTATGGTGCTCTCTGGATGGTAAAAAATCAATTGATCAAAGGAAGAGAGATGATCATAGGTGAGAGCTCGAATTACCACAAAGTAGGTCACGTCATTATAGCTGGAGAAAGAGGGCTTTTATGGTCAAAGTTAAGGTTTTCGGGCATCCCTCACCACGGAAGCAGACCTATGCTAGGAAAAAATGCAATAATGCATGCAGTAAAAGCTCTCTCAAAATTGAAAAGTCCTATATTGGCAAAAGTCAATGTACCTTACGAAGCTATGAAACTTGTCAAAGAGGGTAAAAAGACCCTTATGGAAAGTTATAGAGACAAAAGGCATTTGAAGCCTCATTATGCGATAGACCATTACACATTGAATGTCGGTGTGGGCAAGGGCGGAACTAAGGCCAACATCGTGGCAGATACATTTGAGGTAGACCTTGACCTAAGGATACCGATAGGGGGTAGTAGGGCAGAAGCAGAAAGGATAATCGAAAGTATAGCAAGGGAAGGTGAGATTAATTACATCAATTACGCCCCACCTTCCTTCACCCCGACTGGAAGCTATCTTGTCAGAGTTTTGAGAAAAGTAAGCCGATCGGTCTTTAGAGAGAAGACACCCGCCATATGCATAGCCGCCACAACAGATGCGCATTACCTTAGATCTGTTTTGGATATTCCAGTGGTTTCTTATGGACCTGGCTATGAAGAAAAATGCCATGTCTATGATGAATATGTCGATATAATAGATGTACTAGGATGTGTAAAGGTTTACGCCCAGACAGCCCTTATTCTCTCATCTTGATCTATGCATAAATTAAAATATCATGACGATCTAAAAGTTGTATTAATACAGATTGACGGAAGATAATGCCGTCTATTAAGGAGATATTTAGTTTCGATCTGGGCAGAGATGGATTTAAATAGTCAAAATAATAATCTATACCTACAATATGTACAATTTATAAAATTGTATACTAATCTATTTTTTATTCAAAATTATCGATTTAAAAGTCGATCGTAGATATTTTCATACGATAAAATATGATAATTTTTAAATTTTTAACCTCAGTAAAATTAATCTAGGACGAGGACATTAT
>JAKLZD010000030.1 GCA_024256245.1 Candidatus Methylarchaceae archaeon HK01M | reverse complement strand
ATCTTGGTGAGCATATGAAAGAATTCAGTCCGAAACGAAGGGCTTTTGCTGCATTATTGGGCGGTGAGGTGGATAGGCCGCCTGTGACGTCACTTGCAGGCTGTGGAGGAACTGTAAATTTAGATATACAAAAGGCATCAGGGATAATGTTTCCAGAAGCTCATAAAGATCCTGAAAAGATGGCTAAACTCGCGATAGCTGCCTATGAGATGACTGGAATTGAAAATGTAAGAGTCCCATTCGACTTCGTGATAGAACCTGAGGCTATGGGATGTAAGATAAAGTGGCCCGACAACCCGATCCTTGTCCCTGCAACAATTGAGCATATATATAAAAAGCCAGAAGACCTTAAGATGCCAGAAAACTTACTTGAGACTGGAAGAATCCCCGTTCTATTAGAAGCCATCAGAATTCTTAGAAAAGAGGTTGGAGACTTTCTCCCCATCTCAAGTCTTGCCCTTGGACCCTTTACCCTCGCTGGAGAGCTTGCGGGAACAGCGGAGCTCATGATGATGATAATGAGAAACCCAGAGAATGTGAAAAAGTTCGTCGAATTCTCTACAGAATTTATTATAGAATTTGCTAAGGCCCAATACCGTGCAGGTGCCGATATAGTTCAGATCGGAGACCCTACTGCATCGGGAGATCTTATAAGCCCAAAGATGTTTCAAGAATATGCAAAGCCAGCGTTGACCAGAGTTGCAGACGAGTTGAAAGGGATAAGGCTTCTACATATCTGTGGAAATGCTACACCGATGATAAAGGATGTAGTCGAATGTGGCTATGATGGGATAAGTATAGAAGAAGCTGTGGATATCAGCAAAGTCAAACCCATTGCGGGCGATGTCAAAATTCTAGGTAATGTCTCGTCAAAGGGACATATGGTCATGGGTACTCCAGAACAAGTAAAAGAGGAGACCTTAAAAGCTCTCGATGCTGGTGTCGATCTGCTCGAGCCTGGATGTGGAGTCTCACTACCAGCTCCTCTCGATAATGTAAAGGCCATGGTTGAAGCAGTCAAAGAATGGTCTGCTAAGAAAAAATAAAAAAGAATAGATCACATAGTACGAAAAAAGGATTGAAATCCTTACATCTAGATCATTCTATAGCTATCCCTATTCGCAGAAAAACGAACGATTAATGAGCTGTGAAAATAGGGTATACCCTATTTTTTTCTTTAGCCTACTTATTCATATAATATATGACTATAATACAGGGGTAAAATACCGTTGAAATCCCATTTTCAACATTTTAGTCAACTCTTGCTTGTCAACGGTTAGTCAACGATTTTTCAACGCTAATTGAAAACTTAGATTATTATCAAAGAATGATGCAGAAACGCTCGCTTGGATCATAGGGGGAATGTAAAACTTAAGGAACTAATTTCTCACTGCATTACACGCGCTCCTTAACTTTTTGTTTTTGTAATACCTATGATTTCTCTTAAGAACTAGATCTCGCCATATAGCATATGCTTCAACCCATTCATATATATTCATTTTTAGCTTAAGTCTACACTTATCCTAAATGTATTTATGCTCAATAAGATAAGTTGTCTAATATGATCTTCGTCCAGATTTTTATCGGTTTTATGGCTAACTTCACCTACTTGATAGGGGATGAGAAATCCCGTCTCGCTATCGTAGTAGACCCTGCAGGAGATTTAGAAAGGATATTAAAAGAGGTAGAAAAGCACAGCTTGAAGGTAAAGTATATAATAAACACTCATGCCCATTTCGACCATATCGATGGAAATAAAGATCTGGCATTAAGAACTGGTGCAAGAATAATAATGCATGAAAAGTCAAGAGAGAAGAAGGATACATCCGTTGGCGATGGTAGCATAATAGAAGTTGGGAACTTAAAGATTAAAGTGATTCATACACCCGGTCACACTCCTGAAAGTGTATGCCTCTTATTAGATAATAAGTTGCTAACTGGAGATACTCTTTTCGTTGGTGGATGTGGAAGGTCAGATTTCTTAGAAAGCAACCCTAAAGAACTTTATAGAAGCCTTCAAAAGTTGATGAAGTTAGATGAAGATATTGAAGTCTATCCTGGACACGATTACGGGGAAAAGCCTTTTTCGACTATAGGTTACGAGAAAAAGAACAACTATGCCTTTAAGTTTCGTACAGAAGAGGAGTTCGTTCAGTTCATGGGAAAAGGTTAAAAACCTTTTAAAAATCTTTTAAAGAGGGATTAGATGGCAAAGGACCCTGTATGTGGAATGGATGTAGATGAGAAGAAGGCAAAATATAAAACCGAGTATATTTCAGATGAAGGTGAGACTTACTTTAAGACTTACTATTTTTGCTCGGAGTATTGTAAAAAGGAATTTGATAAAGACCCCAAGAAGTATATAGAGTAGAAAAATCGAATCTTACGGAAGCGCCATTATAAAAATCGTCCTTAATCAAGACTTAAGCGAGGTGACACTCCAGATGAATCCGTCTATAATTTATAACTGAAAATTTTGGGTTTAGATAACATGAAAAAATAATAGGAAGAAGAATCCCTAAATTAAAATAAGGAATTCTGTAACTAAATAAATAAGTATGTTAAAGAAAAAAAGAATTAAAATCACTTGTTTAAGATTGTCATGTCTAAGTTAAATTTGATTCAAATTAAGCGGGTATAGAGATGATGAACGTACAATCGATTACTGAGCCCAAGATTTGGACGAGGATCGAAGAGATAATCTTAGAAAACTTCATGTCTTATGAATATGCAAGAATTCCTTTGAAGTCGGGATTGAATGTAATATGTGGTCCGAATGGGGCTGGGAAATCCACCATACTCATAGCCATATCGATAGTCTTGGGTCAAGCTTATACTGAAAGAAGTAGGAAGCTCAGCGATCTCATAAGACATGGAAAGGATATAGCAAGAGCTACATTGATATTCGATAACAAACCAAGAAATGGAAGAAGACCTATACCGTTTTGCAAGTCTGATACGTTCATGCTCTCTCGCTATTTAAGGAAAGACGGCTCATATTGGTATGAAGCAGACTATCGTGAGATAGACAAGAGCAGGGTTATAAGGCTCTTCAGAGATTTTGGAATGAATCCAGACAATATGCTCATCATAATGCATCAGAATATGGTGGAAGAGTTCAGTGTAATCTCCTCCCAAGAGAAGTTGAAAATGGTAGAAGAGGCAGTCGGATTTCAGGAGTATAGGATGAGGATACTAGAGGCTGAGAGAAAGCTTGGAGGTCTGATAGGTGAAGAAGAATCCGTTCTAAGAGCTCTTGAGAGCGCTGAACAGACCTTAAGTTACTGGAAAGAAATCTATGAGAAGAGCTTGCTCAAAGCGGAGCTTATAGCGAAAAAGAACTTATTGAAGAGAGAGGCGATATGGGCTCAGGTGATAAGGCAGGAAAAGATCATCAGCTCCTTAAAAGAGAAGCTTAAGAAAAAGGAAGATACTTTAGAAAATATTATATCGAGAATAGAGCAGACCAAAGATTCAGTAAAAAAGTCTTATGAAAAGCTCACACTCCAACAACTAGAGCAAAGAAAACTTTACTATTCTCTTTTAGACCTTGAGAAGGCTATAACCGAGATTCAGGTTACAGAAAAAATCTTGAGTCAGTTGGGTATCAATCCTATAGAAAGATTGGCTGAGAGAATCAAGAGTTTTGAGGAGGATAAGCAGAAGATCGAAGACAAGATATCCAAAACTCAAATAGAATTGGGAGAATTGGAGAAAGAATCGAGCTCTAATCTTGAAAAATATGTAAACAATAGGGTGGATGAGGCCATACTGAGTTTTAGGAAGAAGAATATTGAAGATAGTATAAATCACATAAAAGGAGAGATAAGAGAAGGGGAAAAGAAACTCCATGAGTTGTCTCCTTTGATCGAAAAGGTTGGTTCAAGAATAGAGACGGATAGATACCTATCAGATATAGATGCTGATATAAAGATAACAGATGCCCACATTCAGTCTCTTGGCAACGTACCTGAAGAGGCAGAAGATGTATATAATACTTACCTTAAGACCTACAACGAACTTAAAGAAAGGGCAGAGATAGTTTCTGAGAACAGGAAGAGAACTTTAGTAGAATTAGAAGAGAGAAAGGAGGTTTGGAGGGACGTTCTGCAGAAACTTATAGACGAAGTCAACCCATCGTATCAGAGCATACTCTCAAAGATTGGTGCGATAGGTAACGTGGGATTAAAAGGCTTGGAAGATATAGAGACAGCTGGTCTGGAGCTCACTGTGGGTTTCAGGGGAGCGAATCCTTCGATATTGAATGCATACACTCAAAGCGGTGGTGAGAGGACTGTTTCTATAATGGCTTTCTTACTATCTCTGCAACAGCACATAATGTCGCCTTTTAGGGCGGTTGATGAGTTCGATGTGCACATGGACCCAAGAAACCGTGAATCTATATTCAAGGCGATAGTCTCAACGATTAAAGAGAAGAAGGATATTCAGTATCTCATGATAACGCCCAGCCAGATCACTGTCATAGAGAAAGACGTTCACATAATAGTTGTGCAGAATGTTCGAGGGGAGTCTGAGGCAAAGGTAGTAAATGAATTTGCACAGAAGTAAAGTGAGTTTAGAAGACTTACTGAGAATAGTCGAAATCTGTAGAGTAGTAGAAAGAAGAGGGGTCGACCCCTTCGAAGTGGATGTAAAGTCTTCTTTAGAGAGGCTCAAGAAGTATCTGCCTCATTTGAAGTTATTGGACGAATTGCTTCTGGATGCTGAAGCCATAAATCAAATTTCGTCTATAATAAAACTACAGAGCGATTGGATAAAACGCCGTTCTTCATCACTTTTCATGGACCCAATCTTCGTTGAGCTGAAGATTAGGATGCTGGACTCGAAAAGTATTGTTGAGGCCTTTCTAAACTCTTGGCACCCTATAGTTGGGATGAATCAGATATTTCCTCAGAGGTTAAAAGAGGCGGTGGATTATTGGAACAATCTTCTTCCATTAGGTGAGAGATGGAGAGAAGACTTCAGCGTAGGCTCCGAAGTTGGCTCTCTTAAAATCGATGATTTAATAGATCTTAAAGTTGCCTCCTTAGAAAATTTCGATGATAAAGTAAGAGAGTTGCTAAAAGAGCTCGAGGATAAGTTGAAGTTTGGTGAGAAGATAGATTATTGGGATTTTGTCTGTTCCGATACTTTTGAAAAGACTTTAGAAAGGGCATATATAATCAGTTTTATTCTTACAGAAGGTTATGCAACACTCTTAGTGGATCCCTTGGAGGAGAGAACTTACATCATACCTCTTAGAGAAACTTCGAGTAAAAAGAGGCACCATTCTTTACCCATCGCTCTTAATTACGAGTCTTTCAGAAGGCTCAAGGAGGGAAAGAGTTGAGTGAAGGGCAGGCTGAGATCAGTAGAAAGGTGAAGAGGGCCTCTCAATTGCTCTTCTTTCAAAGGCATAGAAAGCCGGGTGTAAAGGGTTGGGAGTTAAGGAAAGCTTTAGGTCCAGATTTCATGAAGATTATCGATATATTGAATTCAGAGCTCGATAAGTTGAACCTTCAAGTTAAAGTTGTATTTGAGGAGGCCGAAGCACCCCATGAACCTTCTGAAGAGCAGGTTGGGAGGGCCAGATTCTTCATAACCATAAAGAAACCCTTAGCAGTAAGCGATGTGATTTCATCTGGTTGGAGGATAGACGACATAGCTGCCTTGGCTGCCACCATCGCCCTTGTAATTTCAAGGCAAGGAAAGATGGCAAGAAAGGATGTAGAGCAGATTTTACGAGAAAAGTTCCCAAAATGGAGAGTAGATTTAAACTTGGATCGTTTCATCAAGAATGGATACTTGTTACAAGATGAGCAAGATATGTTGCATATAGGATGGAGGACCAGGGCAGAGATTGATCAGAAGACTTTGATGAACCTCATCCTGTCTAAATAAATAATAGATGGCCTCTTAAAACTACTACCCAAAAATCAAAATCCAAATACAACACTCCATGATTGAACAGAGTTCACAAAATCTAATACAAGATAGTCAATTATTTCGATGGTTAAGCGCTTTGCTTGAAGAATTACATCAAATACTCGATGAATTGATGGCATAAACTCTTAAGAAATGAGAAACTGAAATGCACCTTTTTGCAACAAGTTCCCTCATAGCATCCCTTGTGGCTTCACTTATACTTACAAAGAGGCCTTTAGAAACTGAAATGTCGATTTGGTCTACAATTGCTTCATCTAGTTTCGTCAGGTTGGCTTTGCTTATCAAATTATACCATGGTACAGATTTATATTCATTACTTATAATGTGTTATTGGTCAAGAGACGAAGAACCGCCTCTTCAAGCCCCGCCTCTCAGCTTCAAGGACTAACTCTATGAATTTATCGCTAACTTTAGATTCTTTGATCAGTAATGCTTTAGCATCGGACATACTCATTCCCCTAACCACAAGCACCATAATCGCCGCAAGCCCGTAGTCAGAGATAAGTTCCGCAGATTTAAGCGCCCTCTTTATCAAAACCCTCTCTTTATTGTTCAACTTCGAATTCGACAGTATCTTATCACATAAGGTCAAGATCTTTTCTAAGGTTTCATCTATCAATCCTATCTTTAAGGATCCACATTTTGGGCAGGATATACTGTCTGGCAGATCTTGAACTTTCAATACATCTGCATAGCCCCAACAATCCGTGCAGACGAAGGTTCGAGTCTCATTAATCAATCTCGTACGGGCAGATTCTATCAGTATCCTCCTCATCCTCTTAGGTGGTATGAGGTCTGTCATCCTACCTATCTCCTCTATGCCTATCCTTCCTATAGGTGTGAGGGATTCGTCTTCTATTATTACGACCTCTATATCTCCAGATTCTATCTTATTCAAGATGTGAACAGTCTGCTCTATGTCTGCATCGTTTGATAGTGTTGTTTTTATGGCTTCGTCGAAGACAACTGTACCCTCAAATCCCTTCATCATATTGCTTAAACTCACATCGCTCAGGTCGGCATCCTTTGAGATTGCTCCAAATTTCTTGGCTACATGAAGGAACCTACGCTTGAAGAGGCCTGTCCTTATAAAAGCTTGAGCTGCAACCTTTCTGATATCTTCATGGGCCAAGTCCCTCATCATCAGAACTACGTCCTCTGATCTTACCTTATCCGTCTGGAAGATTATTCGATAGGGGTCTTGCTGAATACCAATGGGGTGCCCTACCTTCTCTGACAATATCAGACCGAGAATCCTAGAGATCGTTCGGTTGGCAAGAAGACCGAAGCAACAATGTAATATGATAAGTTCGCCCCACCTCTCTATCGTTATCTTCTTGTCGGTCGGTATTGGAAGACCGATCTGGACTTGCTCTATGATCTCTGATATCGCTCTTAGCAAAGTTTGAGGTTCGCAGGGATAGACCTTGCTCAGTTCCAGGGCTATTCCTTCTGGAGGCGATCCCAATTTGAACATATCTTCTACTCTACGCCTGATCTCTCCTACTTCGTTCGCTACTTCAAAGGGTACGGGTATCTCTTCACCCACCCAGCTTGGTATAGCACCTCTAGGGTCTTCTTCAGACTTGACATAGATCCTATTTCGATACACTTGAAGAATCTTCCAGACAGAGCCCCTTACAATGAATTTCGTCCCTATCTCCCCATTTTCAGCAACGAAGGCTTCGTCAAGGACTCCTATGGGCTCATCGCTCTCTTCCTCTATGACTAAGAACTGCCTCTGATCAGGGATCATCGATAAGTTCTGAAAGTAATAATTGTAGATCTCTTTGTTCCTTTGAGGCTTGGTGAAGGATCTATCTTGAAAATAAACCCGAGCGAAGGCAGGGTATCTTGTGTGCATATATGTAAGAACTTCCTTCAGATCTTCCTCCGATAAGTTCCTGTATGGATGGGCTCTAGTAAAGATTTCCAAGACGTCTCCAAAGCTCCAGCTCCTCTTATGCATCATCAACCCTACTATCTGGTGGGTCAAGGCGTCTAGAGGTTTTTCTGGGATAGGAGCTGGCTCCAAATCCTCAAGGAGCGCACGGCGGGCTATAACGGTGGCCTCAAGGGCATCATCCGAATCCTGAGTTATTATAACCCCTTTTGCAATACCCCCAATCTTATGCCCACTCCTACCCACCCTTTGAAGTAGCCTTGTAACTTGCCTTGGTGAGTTATACTGAATCACCATCTCCAAGGAGCCTACATCTATCCCCAATTCCAATGAGCTTGTGCAGACTATCCCTAACAACCTGCCTTCTTTTAGGTCTCTCTCAGTAGCTACTCGAGATACCTTAGAGAGAGAGCCGTGATGAACACCTATGGGCAGATCTTCCTCCCATACCCTGAACCTACTCGATAAGATTTCAGCCTCGGACCTCGTATTCGTGAAGAGCAGAACCGAAGCGTTATCTTCTATCAACTGCCTCATCACCCTTAATCTTGCAGCAACTTCTGGATACGTGTACAGATTCGAAGCAAGCTTGAAGTCTTCAGACGATGGCTGAGGGTAGAGTATCTTCAACCTAATAGACCTAGCAACTGGGACTTGAACTATCTCACAAGGCCTATCCTCCCCGACCAGGAACTTGGATACTTCTTCTGGTGTGCCTATTGTTGCAGATAGTCCTATCAACTGAAAATCTTTTCCAGTAATGTATCTGAGCCTTTCAAGACCCAAGGATAGTTGACTTCCCCTCTTCTCCGTAGCCAACTCATGGACTTCATCGACTATAACCCATCTTATGGATTTTAGATGCTCTCTCATTATCCGACCTGGCAATATGGCCTGCAGAGTTTCAGGGGTTGTGATGAGTATATCTGGGGGGAATTTGGCCTGAGCACGCCTCTCCCTTACTTCGGTGTCGCCATGCCTTACTGCAAGCTTTATATCCAGCCTTTTACACCACCATCCAAGTCTCTCTAATAAATCCCTATTCAGAGCCCTTAGAGGTGTGATATAAAGGGCTTTGATACTTGCCTTCTTCTCCAATCTCAACATAAAATCCAGTAAAGGTAGAAAGGCTGCTTCTGTTTTTCCAGTCCCTGTAGGTGCGATGAGTAGGACGTTCTTGCCATCCATTATTAAAGGGATCGCTTTTACTTGAGGTTCTGTGGGCTCAAAGAAACCCCTATCTCGAATTGCTCTCCTTATCGGTTTTACGAACATTGAGAATGTGTTCTCCAGCGCTTCTACCATATGGATTCCCAGATATTATAATTAGTTCATCAAGATGCAATAAAGGTTTGCCATTTTAAGATAAGCATAGCCCATTTTAATAGTGATAGTTTTATATCTGTGTAATGTTGAAGGTTGTTTAAAAAAGACTACAAGAGATGGTTAGATGAAGAAGGTTCTTATTCATATAGAAGAATTATCCAAGTATTATGGGAAGGGTGGCGAGATAAAGGCAGTGGATGAGCTCGAACTCGAAGTCTATGAAGGAGAAACCTTTGGTCTGCTCGGTCCAAACGGGGCGGGTAAGACGACGACCGTTCGTTTGTTAAACTGCATTATAAAGCCGACAAGAGGGACAGCCACTGTGAACGGATATGATATTCTCAAAGAGGAGACGGAAGTGAAGAGGGTCACAGGTTTGCTTGCTGAGTCCCCTGGGTTATACGAGAAGCTCAGCGCCTACGAGTTTCTAAAGTTTATGGGAGCCCTTTACGATGTCTCCAGAGATATACTGCCTGAGAGGATAGATGACTTACTGAAGCTATTCAGCCTCGATGATAGACGTGACTACCTGCTAGAAGGCTACAGCCGAGGCATGAAGCAGAAGGTCTTGATCGCGGCAGCTTTAATCCACGATCCTCCCATTCTGTTCTTCGACGAACCTACATCGATGCTGGATCCCCGCGCTGCCCTCATGGTAAAGAATCTGATTAAGGGATTAGCAGACAGGGCAGGGAAGACCATCTTCATCTGTAGCCATATTCTACCGATTGTAGAGGAGCTTTGTGACCGAATAGGCATCATCAATCAAGGCAAGCTCATCGCATTGGGTACAGTGGATGAGATCATCGCTCAGACAGAAAAGAAGACTTTGGAAGATGCTTTCATCGCCATAACTGGTGGAGTTGAGGAAAGGGAACTCTTGGCTTGGAGGGAGCAGAAGGGTGCCAGTACCTAAGTGGTTCGTGGTCGCGAGGAATGAATATCTCATCCGAACAAGTAAAATTAGGAAGATAAGACCTTATTTTCCATTTCTTGTTATAGGTTTGCTAACAATTTATGTGGCCTTCATCACACCAGCCTTCGTCAACCTTTTCATAGACGAATTCATCGCTTTTTTCCTATCCCAAGCTGCTGTAGCCGTAGTAGAGATCATACTATTCCTGATCTTCTTCTACTTCATAATAATACCCATCAGCAACACGTTGAAGGAAGTGCAGACTGAGCAGCAGGAGATCGTTCTAGCAGCTCCAATAAAGCCGAGCGACATTCTGCTTGGCGAGTTTCTGGGCGTAATGCCCTTCTACGCCATCGCTGCCATAGTGATCATTGGCCTTTTCACTGCGGTCCTGAATCCTTTGGGACTAGATATGGTTCAGATAGGGATGATCATAATCATCTTCATAGTCACGTTTTTCTCCGCCCTTTGGATAGGCACTGTGATTGCCGCCATTCTGAGAACTAAGTTCGGAAAAACCGCCCGTGGAAAGGATATTGGAAAGGCCCTCTCATTAATCATCGCTCTACCCGCTATCGGTTTAATGTATGCGATTATAGGTGGAGGCTTGCTCGAAGCCCTAGCCGATCCAGGGACGAGTGGGATGGTCGAAGCAATACTTGGTCTTTTACCTAGTTCATGGGGAGCTGAAGTCATCATCAGCTTCGCATCCAACCCAGGCAACATCACAGCCGTAGGTTTTGAGACGCTGACCCGTTTCGGAGGACTTGTCGCCTTCTTTGTGGCAACGCTGTGGCTAGGAGCAAAGGCGGCCAATCGAGCCTACAGCCTAGAACCCACTACCTTCATATCTTCTAGGGCTAAACCTGACGGTGTGTTCTATAAAACCATAAAATATCTTGGGGGTGGCGGATCCTTCGGCACTCTTCTAGTATCTACCTTCAAGGGATATAGCCGAAGGCTTCAAAACCTTTCGTATATCGCTTATGTTGTGGGTTTACTCGTTTTGGTGACCGTATTCTTTATGCAACCCGACTATCCTGAGGATGCCACGATAATGGGCATGTTCCTGTTTCCTATCCTTGCGGCGTTCGTGGCCAGTGATGTGACGCTCCGAGGGAAGGATACTCTCTTCATTTATAGGAAAACACCTTCTGGTGTGGGAAGGTTTGTTAAGGCGAGGTTGGTACAAGGTTGGATAGTAGTGGTTCCTATCACAGGGGCGATCACAGCTGTCTCAACAATCTTAATTCCTCAAACTACCTTCATTTCTTTGTTGACTAACACGGGAATAATGATGCTGTTCGTTGCTGCGAATGTGGCTTTCGCTCTCGGCCTTTTTCTCCTAAATCCAGCCTTCTCGGACAAGTCTGGAAATTTTATATTCAATATTTTTATAGTCCCTAATGTTTGGCTCGGAATTTTCATAATCTCTATTCTAGTTTTTGATCTCCCACTATTGGATTCGCTGTTTTATGTGATGATCCCGCTGAGTTGGTTATTAGGAATCGTATTTCTCTACCTTGGAAAAAGAAAGCTTAGCAGAATCGAATAAAATCCAAAGTCCCTACTGAAAACCAACATCGATAGACTCAACAGAGATGTATTAGAAGCATTTATATGAACTATTGTCTTTGCTGAATGAGTGATCTACTTTGGTAAAAGTGAGGGAAGCCATGATCAAAAAAGTCGTTACGATAGATAGTGAGGAAAGTGTAGCTGAAGCATGTAAGATAATGGGGGACAAACGTATAGGAAGCCTAATAGTCACAATTCAAGACAAGCCCCTAGGAATCTTTACGGAGAGGGATCTACTATCTAAAATAATCTCTAAAGGGCTTAAACTAGAGGAGATCAAGATCAGGGACTTCATGTCCGCCCCTCTGACCGTGATAAATCCAGACTTCGACTTAAAAGAGGCGGCGAGGATAATGGAGCAGTTGAAAATAAGGAGGCTCCCTGTGATCGAAGACGAAAAATTGGTTGGAATACTGACATCGGCTGATATAACGCGTGCAATGGCGGACTCTCCTCTGAAATCGATCTGTGGCTTGCGCTGATCTTAGTGATTAGTATGTCTGCGAAAAATGATGAAAGTGATGAAGAAAAGGAATTACAATGTAAAGATTGTGGTAGGATTCTGGGATTCGAGGGCAGAGGCTTGAGGTGGGAGAAGTGTCAAATTTGCGGTGATATAATATGTCTGGATTGCACGTATTACAATCGAGTTAAAAGGGAAGGTCTCTTCGATTACTATTACGATGTCGTAAGAGTATGCAAAAAACATCGTATATAAGCGCCCTTGCTAGAGGAGACGGAAAAGTAAAGATGATATGATTATTTTAAAGCATCTAACTGATCTCTTAATTATTAAGAAGTTCATGGAGCTCATTATGAACAATATTAAGAGCTTGATTTCTCCTTAATTTCTGATTAGGTGTAGTCAAGATGAGGATAATCTTAGTTGGCTTCGGTGTAGTTGGACAGAGCTTTCTTCATTTGCTTACTCTCAGATATAAGGAGCTCATCCAAAATTATGGACTACGTCCAAAGATCGTGGCAATCGCTGATAAAGGGGGGGCTGCAATAAACGAGAGGGGGCTTGACATGGAAAAGATCTTGCAGATAAAGAAGAAAGGAAGCGTCTCCTTTGATCCCGACTATGGATTCCCAAAATTACAGGCTGAGGAAGTCATTAAGAAGGTCGATACAGAGATAGTTATCGAAGTAACACCAACCAACATTAAGGATGGAGAGCCGGGGTTGATGCATATAGAGATGGCTATTAAGAAGGGAAAGCATATCATAACAACGAATAAGGGTCCCCTCGCTGTAGCACTTCCTGCCCTTACAGAGCTTGCAGACTACAACGAAGTCTACCTGAGGTTTAGCGGAACCGTAGGGGGGGGCATACCCATCCTCGATTTGGGGAGGAAGTGTTTGATAGGCAACAGAGTTCTGTCGATAAAGGGCATCTTGAACGGGACTACAAATTACATCCTGACAGAGATGAGAGATAAGGGTATCGAGTTTGATGGAGCTCTTAAGATTGCTCAAGAATTGGGATATGCAGAGAAGGACCCTTCTTTGGATGTAGATGGTCTCGACACAGCATGTAAACTGGTCATAATGGCAAATTGGATAATGGGGAAGAAGGTCACTTTGAAGGATGTGTGCATACATGGGATACGTCATATAACTCTCAAAGACTTAAAAGATGCTGAAAAGAAGGACTGCACCATAAAGCTCATAGGGTCTATCGATGAAGTCTTAGAAGTAAGGCCTATAGAGATATCGAAAAAAGATATTTTATGCGTTCCCGGAACTCTTAATGCTGTGACCTTCAATACCGAATTTGCTGGTGAAGAGACGATAATCGGTCGTGGTGCGGGGGGGATGGAGACAGCAAGCGCTATTCTCAGGGACTTGATAGATATAAAGTCTAATTTATCCCGTGAATACATGACATAAATGTTAGAAGACATCGATGGGCTTGATGCTTCTGCTCCTTTCTTGGTATATTTCCTGCCTTAGCTCTTGAGCATTAAGATCGTCTAAGGTTGGAACGAGGGCTAATCTTACGCCATTATCTTCTGGTGGATTAGCTCAAGCTCTTTATCCTTGAACCCTAACAGTTCAGCAGTCCCAAAGAAGTTTCTTTTAAGCTGATTCTCTACACTGGGTTGTCTCGGTATTGTAGTAAGGTACTCTTCAACTGGTCTAAATATCTCTCTCATCTGGTCGATTAAGTCTGGTGGTAAGTGTTTTCTGGTGGTACAGACCGCCTCTATGTTCCCTTTATGTCCCATGAAGAAGCTCTGCCAATTACTCGGGATCTTTGCATTGAGCAATGACCAGTCGAAGTAAGACCTTATAGAATCGAACCAAGATCCAAGGTTATTGGTTGGTAAATTGAAGCTATGATATTTACTACTGATCTACAAAAAGACAAAAGCTTCGTTTTAGTGCTAAGTGGAGATGGAAGAACAGAAGAAAGAGCCCTTAAAAGTTTAGCACCTAGATTTAACGGAGAAAAACGACTTGTTTGGCCAAGACTTCCTTTACCTAGAAAGACTGGATTAAAAGCTTTGGAAGCCGTTAAATTCTATACAAGCAGATTAGGTCTGGGGAGCTTGACATTTTTGTTCTTGATAGATCATGAATACACAGTGAACGAAATTCAACAAGATATATCAGAAGGTTTAGCATTTAGGATGCAAATCGGGTCTGACTCTAGAAAATCATTTAGATAAGCATAGGCTCTAGCTCGGCATCCACCACAAACAATCTTGTAGCCACATTTTCCACAACGGCCTTTCCAATTTTTCCTATCCCGCAGTTTGTTCAAAATTGGATTAGATGTCCAAATATCAACAAAATCATCTTTCCGTACATCTCCCAGTTTTAGGCGTAGAAATGGGCAAGGCAAAATGTTTCCATTTGGCGCTATTGTTGCCAGAAATCGGCCGGCTGAGCATCCCCCAACATAATTCAGGAATTTATATTTTCCCAGTTCGGCGAATTTGGTAAATCCTATCTGCTTTAATTCAAATCCTTCGTTATCTTCCGCCATTTCGTAACATACTCTTGCAATTTGAGTTGACTGTAAAACCACTATCTTTCTGAAGAAGTTATCATAAACTTGACGCTTCTCAACTATTAGTTTAAGAACTTCTTCTTTTTCGTAGGGATCTAAGTCTAAATTTTTATTCACAAAAGCATTACCTACTGGTATAAAATTGAGAAAAATTGCGATATCTACACCTATGTTTTTTGCAAGCTTAAGAAACTCTTCAATTTCATCTTTAGTCTGCTTCACTATAGTGATAGCTAAGCCTACAGTTCTTCCTTCTTCCATGCAATACTTAGCTGCGTTTACTGACTTTTCAAAGGAACCCTTACCCCTAAAAGCGTCATTCAAATCACTTTTTGCACTAAAAAGGCTTATCTCAATGTAATCTACACCAATATTCCTTAACTTTTTTGTAGTTCTTTTATCAAGCATCGTTCCATTTGTTGCCAAAGAGACGATTAGACCTTTACTAGAAGCATATTCAGCAACTTTAAAAAAGTCCTTCCTTAATAATGGTTCTCCTCCCGAGAAGACTATCCCTGCAACACCTGCTTCATTAAGACTGTCTATGCAATCAATCCATTCTTCAGTACTTAATTCATCTAAGCCCAAATTTTCTTCTGATTTTGGGGAATTATACGTATCCACGTAACAATAGGGGCACTTTAA
>JAKLZD010000038.1 GCA_024256245.1 Candidatus Methylarchaceae archaeon HK01M | reverse complement strand
AACTTATTTTGCTGACTTAGACCCATCTTCGCCTATATCATATACCCTAAAATCGAAGCCAAATCAAAACCCTTCACGAACTACATATCCACGACTCCTCAGATCTCTGTAAATTAAAAAGCGAGTCCATTCACAACGATCTCTTGATATAGCGAAGTCCACCAACTTATCGATAGAGACCTCCTTATTCTCTTCCAATAACTTTATCATCTTATTATAAAGCAGAAAGATCGCTTCATAATCTTTCAGCATGAATCTACCGTCCACTTCTTCTCCATAGCCTCTGCTTTCTAGCTCTTCTCTGGCCTTTTCATCATCTACTACAACGCCTTTTTTTGTCAGGAACCCAGTTATTTCATAAGGTATTTCTTCGACCATGATTTATCACTAACCGATCTTTCCACCAATATATGGAATTTTTATTAAAAACTAATCATCTTATAAGATTTCAATTATAATATCAAAAAGGCAACCTTCATCCATCTTGAAAGGAAAGCAAGATTTTAAGATCGTTATCTGAGTCTTTTACCCTTGATGAATTCTTCAACCCATTGCTTTGCTACTGAGGCGGGAGCGTGAACTGGTGGATGTTTGAAAGCCCAGGCACTGATACTAGTAAGGGGACCACCTATGCCTCTATCCATGGCTAGCTTAACACCCCTTATTACATCCATAACTACACCGGCTGAGTTCGGTGCATCCCATACCGATAATTTTACATTGATCTCAAGGGGGCTATCACCAAAGTATCGGCCCTTAATATCGATGTAACATATCTTCTGGTTATGAAGGAAGGGTATGTAGTCGCTTGGACCTATCTTGACTGGAAAATCGTAGGGGACCATAGCCTTGACAGCAGAAGTCTTGCTGATTTCTTTAGAGTGGAGTCTCTCACGCTCCAGCATATTAAGGAAATCGGTGTCCCCCCCAACATTCAACTGATAAGACTCGTCTATTACTACACCCCTTTCTGTTAGGAGCTTCATGAGTGTTTTGTGGAGTACTGTGGCACCTAGCTGGCTTTGGATGTCGTCCCCGGCAACTGGGATACCTCTCTCTTCAAATCGACTGGCCCATTCAGGGTCAGAGGCTATGAATACTGGCATACAATTAACGAAAGCGCAGTTAGAGTTCAGAGCTTGTTCAGCATACCAATTTGTAGCTTCCTCAGAGCCTACTGGTAGATAATTGATCAACATGTCAGCCTTTGTGTCTCTTAAGACCTGTGCCACGTCGACAATATCTCTTTCAGCTATAGCCACAGCTTCTTTAAGGTATCTGCCAAATCCATCCATGATCGGGCCCTTTAACACTTCTACATCAAGTTTTGGTACGTCTGCAAATTGCCTTGTGTCATTCATCCCTGAGTATATGGCTTCAGAGAGGTCTTTACCCACCTTTTTGGTATCTACATCAAAGGCAGCTACAAACTCAATATTACTTATCTTGTAACCGCCAAGATCTAGATAAGACAGACCCGGTATGGAACCTTTATCTTTCCCTTTGTAGTAATATGCGCCTTGAACCAGAGCTGAAGCGCAGTTTCCTACACCTGCTATAGCAACTCTGATTTTATCTAATGCCTGAACCCCCTTTATAATAGCCATATTAAATATAAATTGAATGGTTTTCTTTTTTTAAAAAGGGTAAGAGATAAGTGTTTTGTTTTAATTAGTATTCTTCTCATTGCTCTCTTGCATCTATCATCTCCAAAGGATTATCTATTGTTCTCTAGAACTTGAGAAAAGGAATATTAACTCGAAAAAGGTATAAAGGCATGAAAATGGTCTGGAATGGATATTCTCAAAGTACTATAAGTTGGAAAGATGGGGGCATTGTCTTGATCGATCAAAGGAAGTTGCCCAATAAGTTAGAATTAATAGAATGCAAAGATTATCTGCAAGTATTAGAGGCTATCAAAAACATGGCCATAAGAGGAGCACCTGCCATCGGAGTAGCGGTCGCTATGGCCCTTGGATTGGCCGCTCACAGATCGAAGGCGAAGACAAAAGAAGAGTTGATCAAAGAGCTTGAAGTCGCAGCAAAGTATCTGAGGGCTACACGTCCAACAGGGATGAACCTATTCTGGATGATTCAAAGAGTCATGAATAAGGCTAAATCGACTGAAGGTAGCGTAAAAGATGTGATAGAATCTGTGAAAGATGAGGCTATTTTAATTTCAGAAGAAGATGTGAAGGCAAATCGTGAGATAGGAAGGAATGGCTCTGAGCTTCTTGAAGATGGAGATGTAGTGCTAACCCACTGTAAATGACTAGTTTTCACTGTCAGCAGAATGCGGGTGCACTTGCTACTGTTTCTTATGGTACCGCTCTGGGGGTAATAAGGGCGGTAATAGAGCAAGGAAGATGCATAAAGGTCATTGCTACGGAGACAAGGCCTGCACTTCAAGGAGCAAGACTGACATGCTTTGAACTTAAGAATGACGATATACCAGTTACTCTGATAACGGACTCTATGGTAGGCTACGCGATGCAGAAAGGACTAGTCGATAAGGTCATAGTTGGCGCGGATAGGATAACAAATTCTGGTTATACGTTCAACAAGATAGGCACTTACCAGATAGCAACCCTTGCCCAGATTCACAAAGTACCTTTTTACGTTGCTGCACCAGTCTCAACCTTCGATCTCAAGACCAAGCATAGGGATGTGATCATCGAAGAGAGAAGTGTAGAAGAAGTTATCAAGATAAACGATAAGAGGGTGGCACCAAAGGGCATAAATGTACTGAATCCTGCCTTCGACATGACGCCCCCTGAACTTATAACTGGGATCATAACAGATAAGGGGTTACTTCTGCCACCTTTCGAAGAATCGATCAGGAAGATCTTCAACATATAATGACTGTGAAAATCGAAGCTTTCCAAATAAATTTATGAGAATAACCTTAATACGATTCCTATAAGCTAACGTATTATTTAAATCTCGTCATAAAACCGTCATATCGTCAAATCCGTCAGAAAAACCGTCATTTCCGTCATAAAAAATTTCCTAAAGTCTTAAAATCAGGAACCCCCTATATACGTACTATA
>JAKLZD010000144.1 GCA_024256245.1 Candidatus Methylarchaceae archaeon HK01M | reverse complement strand
TTGTTATGGCAGGATTGACTGGACTGACTGGAGGAAGAACATCAGTTGTGTTCTTCAAGATCTGCCCGCTTGTTAAGACAGCTGTAGCGGTTTTGTTTTTTCTAGGGATTGTGTTATGAAAGATGATGACAAAGCATGAGCTGACAGTTTAAAGCCTAGCCGATTAGCCGATAACTTGACAGAATACTAAATCTATCTTAAGATGGTTTAAATCTGAATTAATGATCGACGATTGGAAAAAAAGAAATATGACGATTTTAGGAGGTAGATGTGGGCTAGTAAAGAGGATGAGTATTTGACTCGAACTATTTTAGGAGTGGCGAAGATATCGACCAAAAATAGGATGACCATCCCTAAAGAAGTATGCAAAAAATACAGGTTTAAGGAAGGAGACACAATCCTTTTTGTCGAGCAGGATGGGAAACTGGTTCTAAAGAAAGGCTTGATAACAAAAATTGGGTAAAAATATCTTTTAGGGAATTACTGAGTATTAGAGATGGTGTAGATGAGTGAAATTAAGACAAAATCAAGGTCGAGAATCATAGGTATCATCCTCAATCAAAAAGGTAGTGCCTTGGGTGGGGCTAAGGTACTCTGTGATGGAAAAGATACTATCACGCTTTTTGATGGTACCTACCGAATTGAAGGACTCGATCCCGGCACGTACACCATCACCGTAGGCCTCAAAGGATTTCAAAATCAGAGTAGAGTGATTACGGTCAGAGATAATGAGACTATGAAATTGGACTTTTACCTATCCAAAGCCAGAGGAAATGCGAAGATCCGAGGCATAGTTTACGATGCCAAAACAAAGAAGCCCATAACATCGGGCGGTACGATAATCCTGATCTTACCAATTTCAAATAAGTATGTTCACCTCGACGAGAGGGGTTATTATGAGTTCACCGATCTTGTAGAGGACAGTTACGATATATGGACATCGATATCAGAACATGTTGACACAAAAGCTACGGTAAAAGTGGCAGAAGGCGAGACGAAGACATACGACTTTTACTGTAAACCTATTCAAGTCTTTGAGCCTCCCTGGGGATGATTTAAGCTCTTATTAGTCCTGCCCTTTTCGCCATTAGATCTAGATCTATCGTCATCATGTCTTCAAAGCCCCTCGGGATAGGATTCTTCAACCTACTCTCGTCTACAACCTTCAAGTAATGCATACACTTCTCACAGAAGTCGACCCTAAACTCTGGGTGTCCTTCTGGAGCTAGGAACTTCAGAGAATATGGGTCCACATTCTCACAATTCACACAAAGGAAGAGATCGGCAAGATAGACGGCACCACATAATGTGCATGACAGATGACGTTTGCGGGCTCTTAGCATAGCTACCATAGGTCTTCTGCCACAGATAGGGCATGGCGCTTTCCACCATCTTTCAAGAAAGGAGGGGTCGACCCTCTTTGAAATCTCCTCAAGACACGGTTGGATCAAAGAGTTAACGATGAAAAGTATCAAAGCTGGACTAACTCCAAATCTCTCACCATGTCTATTAAAATACTCTACATCACCCTTCAGGGCTGCACTTACAAGATCGATTATGTTCGTCTCTCCCCTTTTCACCTCATCTAAGAGGTTTTTCGGCCAATCCTCCTTTACGCCTTTCTCGATAAGTGCTCCTATAACTTGCTCAATAGTATGAAGTAGAGCCTTAGAATCGAAGATAGATGAATCAATAAATATAGCTATAGGTTGACCTGATTTAACAGCCTTTCTTTGTAGATCATCGATGATTGATTTATCAGCCCAATCTAAATTCGTTCCCTTTTTGGGACTCCCCCTAATCTGCCTCTGAGCCTCTAGAATCTTTTTATGTAGCTCCAAGGGATTGCTCAGATCTGGGCGGTCTTTTATCATCCTATCTATAACAGCTATCTGGTCGTCTACCGATGCTATCTCCAATTCACTCACTTTAATTCAAACGAAGGGAGGGCTTCACTCTTTTGAGGACTTTTGATACATTATAAGCTTAATGGTTGAAGATTGGCTTGATAAATCAGGAATATAAAAAAGTTTAATACCGTAAGGTGTGTTATGAAACTTCAAGGAGGAGTTCGAAATTAACGGAAGAAGTTTCTGTTAAATATAAGGATTCTACTGGCTTTACCGGATTTCTAGACCGACTTGGAGGGGCTCTGCTTGAGCCTCGTAAGACCTTCGATGATATACTCACTGAGAAGAGAAGCATCTTAGAACCTTTGCTCTTGATATTAGTCTTCTTTGGAATACAGGGTGCTCTTGTCGGAGTCTTTTTTGTAAGAATAATCTCTTCTATCTTTACTCTTTTGAGTCCTATTACAGGGTTTGAACAATTCGGGACGTTCCAAGCATTCTCTTTTATTATTCCAGTTACCACTGCGATTATGTGGATTATCGGCTCTCTTATATTATGGGTCGTCTCAGCAGGCATTGCTCATCTCTGCGCGAGGTATATTTTTGGTGGTATGGGTGCATACACGCAACTTCTCAAGCTCTACGGCTATGCTATTGTGCCAAGCTCTCTTGTAATACTAGGGATGGTTCTGGTTGGGTTGAACTTCCTTTTCTTCTTCAGTTACTGTATTGTCCTCTGTTTGATAGCGATCTTTTGGATGGTCTCAATATCAGTGGTTGCTGTTGAGAGATGCCACCTAATCGACCCTGGCAAAGCCTTCATATCCTCCTTCATAGTACCTTTAGTCGTCTACATGATCATCTTTTCACTCCTGACCTATCTCCTCTCTTTGTCTCTAGGAGGGTTCCTTATATGAGGGCCAATACAGTTATAGGTGGAATAATATTAGCGATTCTATTGAGTAGTGTAGTTTACGCTTTCGTAGCGCCCATCATCTCTGGACCCATTATTCCAATCTATGTGGATGGAGCCAAAGTTAGAAATGTATACTCTCTAAACGCCACACAAGCGCCTGGAGTAAACTATGTCGATCTGAATTTTACGATAAAAGCTGGTGGCCTCGACATAAATTTCACCGATGATAGCAACCTGATCTATAAGTTTGTATTCGAGCAAGACGAGGGAGTTGCGGCGCCTTCCATAACAAATGTAACAGTGGGTAACAAACTGTTAGTTAACGTTACTGCTGA
The DNA here is from genome assembly GCA_024256245.1 of Candidatus Methylarchaceae archaeon HK01M. Lineage (GTDB taxonomy): Archaea > Thermoproteota > Nitrososphaeria > Nitrososphaerales > JACAEJ01 > HK02M2. The sequence goes on along the minus strand of JAKLZD010000144.1, from coordinate 1,384 downwards.
TTCTGGTAATGTTAAAGCGATTTTTGGCAATAATTACAATTACAGCGGCGCATTAAGGGTAGGTGCTGGAGGGATATCCGCAGTGCTATCCGAAGATTCGAATGTCGACTCATTAGATCTCGTTGTTAAATATGCAGGCGGACTTTCGGTAGAGATTCTCGATAATGCTTCATTTAACCATCTGAACACGAGAGTAAATACAGGTGGGATTATACTAAGCATCAACGCTACAACACTTGAAAGGAATTCCACAATATCTTCTGTAGTTGAGGTTGGAGGAGTCATAGTCGACAAGTTACCCAACGAACCTAGCTTAGGAATTGAATTGACAGCACTAGTTGATTTGGGAGGTAAAACATTGAACCTTGATAATTACGATATAATAATAGATACACCTAATGAATGTAAGATAAGATCGACCAATTATCTAACTGCTCCAACTAAACTCGATATCGATATCTTTACAGGAGCAGGAGGGGTGATGATAAACCAACCCTTCTTCCTAAACTATCCGATGCCCTTTGGCTAATGGTATCTAAACGCTTAAGGCATAAAAAATATGGATAATGTTGTAAAGTGCATCAGAATAGATTTCAAATGTACCAAATGAAACAAATTGACGAGAACCCATAACGCTTTATCAGTTTTTTCAAGTTGATCTCCCCTATAGCTTCATACCCCATATATCCGCAAGACTATGATTTCATTATATATCACTTGTACTCTGTAAGTGATAACATTTTAAAAAATTCTTGGTGTTTAATAAAATGGGAAGGGTAGGGATTTGAGTCTAAAAAAGGAGTTGCGGGGATATAATTCTGGCCATCCTAATAACCTATTATGTAGGTCTAACCTTGTTCGTTAGACGTCTCACTCGTAGGAGAATTGAACGAGACTATAAAGATTGACGAAGTTGTTAATATTTAGTGATAATCGATAATTATTACTGATAATCTAATATTTTGTTATTAACCCTGGGTGTTGGGTGTGCGGGAAGGATAGAAACTGATAATCCTTTACTCATAGGATTGCCTCCAATCTACGATCTATCCTTCTCTCCTTAAATAGAAGATTCAGATAATGACTCGCCTTCGCCCTTCATGATTAGGAAGATTCAACCTATGCCCCCAATCACCAAGAGGGCATAAATCGGAAAAGGATATTTCGCCTCATACTCCATCGAAAAGCGTTTGATCTGACAAAGCCCCGACCGTATAGGAGATCCGAGCGATGAGAGATAATTGGGACGCCGTTCGACGGAGATTAGAGGAGATATCCCGACTATACGAGACCGAAGTTTGTAAGATGTTGGGAGTGGCTCCTAAGATAGACTTATCCGAGACTGAAGGATTATTTAATAGTCATTTACGACCTTTAAATGAAA
>JAKLZD010000081.1 GCA_024256245.1 Candidatus Methylarchaceae archaeon HK01M | reverse complement strand
CAGAATCACCTAATAAGGCTAGTACGGCTGCTTTGGCTGCTGCAGCAGCACAGGTACCGGTTGTAATCCCGTACCTTAACATTTTTTGCATATTTTACACCTATCTAGAATCATGACTCAATGTTCTTTATTAGTGGAGTATTCTCAGCAATGGAAAGCAAAGTGTTGACTATTGATACGGCTACGGCACTCCCACCTTTTGGACCCTTAACAACGATTGATGGTACAGACAAATTTAGAATTTCTTCCTTCGATCTTTCGGCATCGATAAATCCTACAGGCGTAGCAATTATTAAAGCTGGGTTGATAGATTTACCTCTAACTGCATTTACAACTTCGAATATAGCTGTAGGTGAGTTCCCAATTGCTATTATACATCCATCGGACGCTTCTTCTAAGAGGATACGCATAGCTGCTGCAGCCCTTGTAATCGACATACGATTTGCTAGGTTTATTGATCGGCTATTATCGATATATGTTACAATTTTACCACCAAACTTTCTTAGCTTCTTTTCATTAATTCCAACTTTAACCATCTTTACGTCGGTTATTATATCAGCTCCTTTTTTGATACTATTTACACCTTCTTTGATGGCATTTCCATTTATCATCAATAATCTAGCAAATTCAGGATCTGCAGTGGCATGAACGACTCGTTCAATTATTGGGACGTGAAGTTTAGGAACGCTCTTTAAAACTTCTGGGATCATTTGTCTTATAGTCCTTAAACTAGATTTCATAATTTCTAAACCTGCAATATTAGAGTCTTTGATTTCCTGCTTCAAATTTGTCTTTTGAGGTGGCATGTATTTTTTATCAAGTGCTTCTTGGGCCCTTTCCTCTATGATTTCAGCTACCCTTCTGTCGGGTCCTAGGGGCGCTCCATAAATAATTTCTATTTCTTGCGAAGTTGATTTATCGCTTTCTATCTTAGAATTCAATATTGAAGGAATATCATCTTCTGTATGCTTACCTCGTGTCAGAAAAACGGGAATTACAACAACCTTCTTCGCCCCTTTGTCAATAACATTCTTAATTGCTTCTTGAAGTGTAGGTTTATTTCTCACAATGAAGCCAACTTCAACTGTTTTAAATTTCTGCATTCTTTGAATAATGTTGGCTAACTTTACTAAGGTATCTCTGCTGTATGGAAGCTTACTTCCATGACCTACGAGAACAAGTGCTACTCGATCCATACGTATTACTCCCTCATTTCTGTAAGAGCTCTTAAAGTATCCTTTTCTTCTGGATGAAGATCGAAATGATCTTTGCAGTAGTAATGACCACAACTATCGCAGTACCGCATTCCTAAAGAAGAACAAAAATTACATCTTAAATCAAAAAGTTCAATTATCTTTTCCACACTCTGTTGATCGCCGTCAAATGTCACAATGCGCAATTTTTCAATGAGGGGCATGAGAATTCGTTTTACTAAAGCGCGAGTTAAATTATCTACGATCCGTTTTTCTTCATCATTTATGTATCCTAACATTCCAAATGTTTTTTTCAACTCTTTCTGACGCAATTTCTCGGCATGAAATAAGATTAAAGAGACAATATTTTCATTATGAAGAGTTTTTAGATTTTGTTCTATTGAAGGTAACTCTTTTTCGATTATCTTTTCTACCTTACTTATCTCCTTTCTTCTATTCTCTAAGTTTCTCTTAGCTATCAAGCGTAGCCCATCGATATCGTAATAGCTAATACCTTCGATCGACTTTACATTCTCATCAACATTTCTTGGATTCGAAACATCAATGATAAGGAGATCTTGAGTTTTTTTACGTCTTCCCATAGATTCCTTTACAATATCCATGGTTAAGATATAGTGGGGTGCATTCGTTGCACAAATGAGCACATCGGCTTCGGCCATAGCTTCTTTCAAATGGTCGAAGTGTATAGCCTTACCGTTCAATTCTTCGGCAAGCCGAAGAGCCCTTTCATAAGTTCTATTTGCAACGAATATCGCATTGATCTTCTGTCTAACAAGAGCTTTTGCAACAAGAGTTCCTGTAACACCTGCACCAACTATAAGTACATTCTTCTCATCAAGTCCTCCTAAAGTTTCTTCTGCGAATCTGACTGCTGCAGATCCTATAGATATTGCACCTTTGTTTATATTAGTCTCTTGCCTCACTCGCTGACCTATATTTACAGCTTTATGGAAGATCGTCTTCAATACAGGGCCTGCAGTATCATTTATCTCAGCCTCTAAATAGGCATCCCAAATTTGTCCAAGGATTTGGTCTTCGCCTATCATCATGGACTCTAGTCCAGATGCTACTCTAAATATGTGCCTTAGAACATCTTGGTTAGAACGGATCTCTATGGCTTTAGTTGCGATATCGACGTTATTCTCCGCCCTGCCAAGCAGATACTCTGCTAGCGCCTTGACAACTTTCTCCTCATTGTTGCATACTGAGTAGATCTCTACGCGGTTACAAGTCTGGAGAATAAGGCATTCGGTAACATCGTCCATCAAGTCACGGATCTCATTTAAGGCATTCTGCTTATTCCTAAAGACTACGGCTTCTATCGCTGAAACATCGGCTTTCTTATATGTGATACCTATGTTTACGACACTAATGTTTAATTCATTTAATTTAGACATGGATGGACTATCCATCCGTAATAGATAAGCGTATATAAATTTTTGGGAAAGTTCATGGACTTAATTCTGTTTGTCAATATTTGCTTTGCTATCTAAAGGAGTAGGGTTGTCATAGATAGCATCTCCTTCTTTCCAACCTTCGTCACTTCTTCTTGCCCAATAAGATGGAATTACCATAGTAACTTCCATGGATTCTATTCTTCCTCATCCTTACTGACTATTACAACCTTTTTACCTTCAATAAAATTTATCTCCCAATCTAGCATATCCTTCTCTTTCAATCCAAATTGCCGCATCATTACGATCGGTACCATTTTCCTAATCAACTCTTCATCCTTTACTTATACCACCACACGATCTTAGGTCATATGGACTACTTATTATGCTTAATATGCTTAGTAGTTCTGTCCTTACAAACGCCTTACTTGGCCAGAACATATCTAAAGACAAATAAATTTTCTAATAGAAGCTTCTGACTATAGTAGAACGTATAGGTCGATATAAACGAAGGTATTAAAACATAAAATGCCTTTTAGCAATTAGAATGGTTCAGCGAGCGTACTACCGAAAAAGGTGACATGTGAAGAGTTAAATTCCCTTATCGAATCGAACTTAGAAAGGTTAAGCTAAACTCTAAATCTATTACGGTAGGAGGTAGGAATTTCCTTGAACTTCGTTTTCTTAAGAGTCTTTGATCCATCGGTTACCTTGACCTCTGCATCATCCCTTTCCTTGCCCTTCGGAATTCTAACATTTCCTCCACCCCCAACAAACAAGAAGTGTTCATAGACCCATTCTTCCAGGGAATCCCACCAAGGAAGAGGGATGTTATCATAAAATATCATACACCTCTCGATTCTTTTATTCGGATGTGAGATCCTTATGCTCCAATCACTTTGAATGGGCTTTTCAATGGATTCCTTGAACTTTTGAAGAATGAAGTCTGTACGAGGTTTAGCCAGATAGTTGAATAGATAACCCACAATAGTAATCAAAATCGTTGCCCATCCAAAAGCCGTAGCCCACGGTAAGAGACCTATAGTTCCTACGATAAGGAACAGTATCGCAACAGCTGTACTCATTAAAATGCCTATGATCGATTTTTGAACCATTATCCCCCATCGCTACTAATTTAGAGCCTCGATGTTGATAGTATTCAAAGTAGATATCCAACCTTTCGCATGTATTCTATAGTCTCTTTGACAATTTCATCTTCCATATTTAGCTGATACTTGGTAATTCTGTAGCGATGTTCTATTACCCAACCTATCTCTATCAAACTCTTCAGATCTGCCCTCACGTCTATTGGCTTGAGTCCAGTCTTTCTTTCAAGAGCATATTTTGTCAGCAGATTTTCGGGTCTCTTGGCAAGCTCTCTTATTATTCGGAGCTTGCCTTTGCTACCTAACCCTCTTTCTATCTTCTTACGAATCTCCTTCCCATCAAATGTTTTCATATGATATGTGGGATCGTTCATCCATGATGATTAATATTAAAATGAATATTTATCTTAAGACGTACACTTAAGGGGGGAGGGGTTCCGATAATTAGATGTGATCGACTGGATATTTTGGGATAGTGCGGGGGGTGGGATTTGAACCCACGAACCCCTGAGGGACGAGGTCCTAAGCCTCGCGCCTTTGACCATGCTTGGCGACCCCCGCAAGTTGTGTATTTATGAGACCATACCCCCAAATTAAACTTAATTGGATTTATGATACGAATCCCTCAACGTCTCATGCTACTGATTCAAGGAATCAATAGTAAATTATATTTCCACAATACATTCATCTATATGCAGGCAAATGTAAGCATGCGAAGAGCTTAAACATGGATAAAGCTTGAAGATATATGGTTCGCTCAACAGATTGCCGGGGTGCCTGAGTGGCCGAAAGGGCCGGTCTCGAGGCTTAAATGCTAGAAAACCGGTGACCCAATCGGGTCTCATGGGTTCGAATCCCATCCCCGGCGCCATATTAAATGTTCGATCCCTAGCC
>JAKLZD010000069.1 GCA_024256245.1 Candidatus Methylarchaceae archaeon HK01M | reverse complement strand
CTCCAGAATCCATAGTATGGAAAGGCAGAGATTTCACCATAATCTACCAGCTTTGGGAAGGTCTCCCTCTCTATATCTCCTTTATCAGGTAAGAACTTCATCAACTTCTTTGCTTGAACTAGGTATATGCCGCCGTTGATCCAGACATCTTTGAACTCAGGTTTTTCCTCAAACTTCCTAACATTCCTCAATTTATCTATGTGCACAACCCCGAAGGGAGACCTGTAAGGAACGACGAGCATAGTCACCATGGTCTGGGTAAATCTATGCCATTCTATCATGTTACATAGATCCATGTTGGTGATTACATCACCGTTCATGATCAAGATGTCTTCATCCTTATCGAGATCGAGACTCCTTAGGGTATTTTTGATGGCTCCTCCAGTGCCCAGTGGCTCCTTCTCTATTACGTATATTATCGGAACTCCTTCGTATTCATGCTCAAAATGCTCTTTTAGTATCTCTCCTTTATGCCCACAGGAGAACATTACTCGCTCAACTTTTATATTCCCTTTCAGCCAGCTCAATTGAATCTCAGCTAATGGCTTGCCGTTGATCGATACCATCGCCTTTGGTTTATTGTTTGTAAGAGGCCTAAGCCTAAGCCCTTGGCCACCCGCGAGAATTATCACTTTCAAATTCAATTCCTCAATCCCCGGGTTTTTCGAGAGATTCATTTAGACTTGTAGTATAAGTTTCTATCGGTTTAGTGGTTTTATAGGATGCCTGTAATTAAAGGAATAATTATGAACACTTTAGATTAAAATGTAAGTGATAAGACATAAATTTTTAGTTGAAGTAGATTAAAATATGAACTTAGAAAAACTGAGATGTTTCATTCCAGTTGGCGGTTATGCTAGTAGATTAAGGCCTCTAACTCATGATGTATCAAAGCCTTGTGTCAGGTTTTTGAATAAGCCATTAATCGAATTCTCAATGGTTACTTTGGCTGAACAAGGTGTAAGAAACTTCGTTTTCGGAGAGCGCGGTTATACCAACTATACCAATCTTTTCGATCAGTACGGAGATGGAGTTGGGTTCTCAGCAAAGTATGAGATCGAACCAAGGGTGCATATTAAACATCAACCTAACCTAGACGACTTGGGAAGCGCCGATTCTTATAGGCTCAATATGAAATATTATGAATTTCATGACCCATTCCTAGTTGTACAAGGAGATAACCTCTTTGACATCGATCTAAAGGACTTTATCAAAAAGCATGAGGAAAAGGGGGCTTTAATGACAATTGCCCTAACAAGGGTGGAAAAGGTGGAAGAATACGGCATAGTTGAATTAAGTAATGATTTAAGGATTAAGAGGTTTATCGAGAAACCGCAAGTGGAGAAAGCTCCTAGTAATTTTGTTAATGCTGGCATCTACCTTCTTTCACCTGAAGTCAAAGAGATTGTTGAAAGTGAAGAAGTAGAGAATATGATGAAAGAGAGAGGTAGGCTGGATTTCGGTTTTGATATAATCCCTTACCTCGTAGATAAGGGATACCCTGTCTATGGTTATGAATTAAAAATATGGTACGATGTTGGGAGTCCAGAAAGATATCTGAAGGCTATGCACGATGTTCTCTATGGGAAGTTGGACGTAAGAGTCCCAGAAGAAAAAATTTTTCCAGAAAGAAACATTTGGGTTCAAGGATATAGTGAGGAATCCATTAAGAGACGAAAAGATATAATCAGAAAATATAAAGGAGGTAAGTTGGCTATAGAGGGCGCTGCTCTGATTGGTAGACATACTAGAATAGGCGATTATTCTAAGATTTCAGATTCAAGTATTGACAATTTTTGCATACTCGGTGAAAATGTAAACGTAGAGGGGTCAGCGATTATGGACGCTGCAAAGATTGGAGATTACGTCCATATATCAGATAGTATCCTAGGTAGGAAAGTTGTTGTAGAATCGAGCCAGGAAAATTCAACAAAGATTGAATCTACTTCGGTAATAGGCAACTCTGTCTACATAAGGGAGGGTTGTAGGCTCATAAGAACCAAGGTCAACCCCAATTTAAGAATCCCACGAGGCGCGACATACATCGATAAGTTTTTACAGAACTATGAAGACGTTGTTAAACTAGCAACTTAAATTTTTCTGAACTTAAGGAGTATAAATAATTTGAGATTTTAAAAAACTGGCAAGACCATGTGTGGCCTTAAACAGTTATAAAATTAAAGAAGCGGAAAGCTGAAAAAACGGCTGTTCTTTTCAGAACATAACCCAACCAAAGTCGTCATCAGTTCAAAATTATTCGTTTATGGTAAAAGGGCGAATCTATCTATCGTTCTGTCTTTTCAATTATTTCAACTCTTCTTGCATCCTTCCTAACCCAACTAACAGATACCAGACCCATTATCTCCAATTGCATCAATTCTTTGCTCAAATCCCTGGTCGTTATTTCTGGGTCTTCCTTCTTCAATTCACTGAGCAGGTCGATATCCAATATATTCTTCCGTTGTTTTAGCTTTTCATAGAGGATATTTTTAAGAGGGTATTTCAATATGACAACCTTGTAGAGGATGGTAATTTATTCCTTTTTGTTCTTTTATAAGTCTTTAATGATAGATCCCTTTATCTATCCTTATCGGGAAACTCTTTAACTGCTTATTAATAGACTCATACCACGCCTCCACTTCAGATGTAATAGAGGGTCTTACTTTTTTGATGGCTTCTTCAAAGTCAGCTTTTTCAACCTTTAGACTCTTCGAACTTCTTTCCATCGACGATATAGCCGCCTCTCTGCAAAGAGCATCGATATCTGCACCGCTGAAGTTCCTTGTCATACTTGCTATTTCTTCTAAGCGAACATCCTCCGCTAAGGGCATATTTGAAGTCGATATAAGCAGTATAGCCAGCCTTGCCTTTTCATCTGGCGGGGGGACATAAATTAGGAGGTCTAGTCTCCCAGGTCTTAATAAAGACATATCAATAAGGTCAGGTCTGTTCGTTGCACCGATTACAAATATCTCACCACTAGTATAGGGGCCACCCATATCTGTCAGCAGTTGGCTCAACACACGCTCTCCTACACCAGAGTCTACATCAAAGGAAGATCGAGGCTTGGCGATAGAGTCTATCTCATCAAAGAAGATCAAGCATGGCGCAGAGGACTTTGCCTTTCTGAAGATATTTCTTATCGCCTTCTCAGACTCACCTACCCATTTGCTTAATATCTCTGGGCCTCGAATATTGATGAAGTTCGCACCACTCTCTGAAGCAATTGCATTGGCCAATAGAGTCTTACCACAACCAGGAGGTCCGTAGAGCAGTATACCGCTAGGAGGCTTCACACCTAGCTTTTGGAAATCCTTAGGATTCCTGATGGCACGAATTACATTTTGTGAAAGTATAAGTTTAATCGCATCCAAGCCTCCAACTTCATTCCACTTTACTGATGGTGTTTCGATGTAAAACTCCCTAAGAGCTGTTGGCACGATCTCCCTACTAGCTATCTGAAAGTCTTGAGACGTCACGACCATCTTCTTTAACACTTCGGGAGGTATCTTCTCGCTTTCAAGGTCGATTTCAATCAAGTACCTTCTTAGCGCCTTTAATGCTGCCTCTCTGCACAATGCCCTTAAGTCTGCACCAGAGTAACCAAACGCCTCATGAGCTATCTTCTTAAGGTCTACATCTTTGGTCAATGGCATACCCCTAGTATGAATTTGTAATATCTCAAGCCTAGAATTAGCGTTAGGAACACCTATCTCAACCTCACGATCGAACCTACCTGGCCTTCTAAGGGCAGAGTCTATGCTCTCCAACCTATTCGTTGCACCTATTACCACGACTCTTCCTCTCTCAGATAAGCCATCCATCAATGCCAAGAGCTGGGCTACGACCCTCTTCTCTACGTCTCCAAAGACTTCTTCACGTATAGGCGCTATAGCATCCAGTTCGTCTATAAATATCATACTAGGCGAGTTATCCTTTGCTTCTTTAAAGATATCCCTAAGGCGAGCTTCAGTCTCCCCATAGTACTTGTTCATTATTTCAGGTCCACTTATTGAAAAGAAGTTGGCCTCAGACTCGTTAGCCAGAGCTTTTGCCAATAGAGTCTTACCACAACCAGGAGGTCCATAGAGCAATATACCGCTAGGAGGTTCTATGCCAAGACGTTGAAAGACCTCTGGATGGCGCAATGGCAACTCTACTATCTCCCTCAGCCTACGTATCTCTTCCTTCAGACCACCTATTTCTTCATATGTAACTCTGGGTGAAATCTTCTCTTCTAGAAGAGGCTCTGGAAGTATAGATAGATGTGTATTCTGAGTTATTTTTACAACGGATTTTGGATTGACTTTGGCTAATTTAAATATTATAGGGCTGCCAAGTATGACTACCGAGATTTCATCTCCCTCTGTTACAGACATACCTTTGAGCCTATTCCTTACGAAGCCAGAGAATTCTTTGTCAACACTGAGTTTTATATTTATAGGAACTAGAGTTGCGCTCTTAGCCCTTTTTACATTTGCAATCTTAACGTCGACGTAATCGTTCAGCGATACACCGGCATTCTTTCTCGTCTGCCCATCTATCCTAATAGCACCACGCAATTTATCCTCTCTATCTGCTGGCCAGGCTGTAACAACTGTAGTCCTCTTCCCAATAAGTTCAAGGACATCGCCAGCCCCTGCATTCAATGATTCCATCGTATGCATATCCAGTCTGGCTCTACCCTTCCCTACGTCTCTCTGCCTAGCTTCAGCAACTTTTAACTGGATGGTTGTAGACTTTTTTCCCCTGCTCATTTAGTGTCAGATAGTAAAGGTAAAAACGATGGTTAAAAATATTTTATTGTTCCCAGTTTCATCTGAGGCTCGTGGAGAACTTGCTCACCCCTATAACTTCTATCTGGCTGACCAAATCTGAGGATTGTATAGCCTCTTCAAGGCGGTCTATCTCCCCCTCTCTCTCCTCTATAAGAAAATCAATTATCGATGCAGTAAGCCCGAACGCTATTGGCTCCTCGATTACTTTCTTTACTTCTATGTTTGATGGTAACCTCTTTTGGATTGATTCTGAAACCTTATCTGGACCTATATCAGCATCCTTTGGCAACACCCTCAATCTGACAAGTACTCTACCCAATTTATTTCTTCAATTTCGCTCTTTGACTACCCTATATAATTATCGATCCATTTTATTCTGTTTGTGGGTTCAGTTGCTTTTCGACCTATTTTTTACCATTAGTGACCTAAGTACAGTTTATCCTGCTTTATTATCAAATTAGAATAACATAACCTCTTGTTTACTCCTTACAGTAATAACAAATGGTATCGTGGAAAAAGGCATATTCTTTGCTGCCTTTCTTAAAGATGAATGGCTCTCCAAATGCCTCCGCTATTTTCTTTAAATCTTCTAAAGACTTAACCTTGATACTTCCTGTAGCTTCATAAAATGCACTATAGCTGTCAATCTCGATAATCTCAACCATATTATCAATTTAAATTAAATTATATATCAATCTTTATCTAATCAGATCAAAATAGTGTTCTTGATGGGGCATAAAGGGAACATAGAGGCAGTATATACCACCAGAAAGCACTTACCGCCAGACTTGATCGACCAGATGAGAGATATTCAGACAAGTTGAAGAGTATCTTACGACCATATCTAGACAAGAAAGTATAGAGGATTAGCGTAAAAGAGACTTCTTGAGGACTGCTGAACTGTTAGGATTCAAGGATAAAGAGCGTGAGCTAATCCGTCAGAAGATAATGTAATGGCGTGAGGTTAGCCCTTGTTCCAACCTTAGATGATCTTAACGCTCAGGAATTAAGACAAGAGATATACCAAGAAAGGAGCAAGAGTATAAAGCCAATCGGCGTCTTCTAACATTTATTTATGTCTCATTTTTATAGCATAAAAGATTATTTAGCTTTATAAACTGGAGACACCCTTATGAAAACCCTTGGATTCATCGTCAATCCTATCGCTGGTATGGGGGGATCGGTCGGTCTCAAAGGCACTGATGGAAAATCTATACTGGAAAAGGCGCGTAGATTAGGAGCCAAACCCACATCCACCATGAAGGCAGAGTCCTTTCTTTCAGGATTGGAACCTGTAAAAGGGAGAATCAGGCTCATTACAGGAGCCGGAAGGATGGGAGAAGACGAAGCCCGCAATCATGGTTTCACTTTCACTGCATTTGGCGAGAGAAAAGAGGAAACCACTCCTGAAGATACTAAAGAAGTTGCTAAAAGAATCAAGGATTTGGGTGCCGACCTGCTCGTCTTTTGTGGAGGAGATGGAACTGCCCGAGATATTCTGGACTCTGTTGGTAAAGACGTTCCTGTTCTAGGGGTTCCAACCGGGGTAAAGATGCACAGCTCAGTTTTTGCTGTAGGTCCTCTAGCTACATCTAGGATAGCCATGGAGTTCTTTTGGGAGAATCTGCCTCTAAGGGAGGTAGAAGTCATGGATGTAGATGAACAAGCCTTTAGGAAGGGGCTGTTGTCTGCAAAGCTTTACGGTTACTTATTGACGCCATACACACCAAGCCTGATTCAGGGAGCTAAGGTTGAGAGTCCGATGACAGAGGTTGAGATGTACAACCAAGCGGCGATAGCCATCTATATAATCGAAGAAATGAAGCCAAATCTGATCTATATCATCGGTCCAGGAACAACAACTCGTACGATTGGAGATATTCTAGACGAGAAAAAGACCCTTCTGGGTGTAGACATCTTCTGTAATAAGAAACTCATTGCAAAGGATGTGAATGAGAAAGAGATATTGGAGAAGATTAAAGGAAACGATGCAAAGATCATCGTAACCCCCATAGGAGGCCAGGGTTTCATCTTCGGAAGGGGGAATCTCCAATTGAGCTCAATAGTGATTCGGCAAGTAGGCTTGAAAAACATCATTATAATTGCGACAAGACAAAAGATGGCAGAGTTAAGGTGTCTAAGAGTCGACACAGGCAACTATGACCTTGATGATGAGCTTCGGGGATACGTTAAAGTCATAACTGACTACAAACAGTTACAGATAGTAAAGATCGAATAAAGGTCGCATTGGAAATAAAATAATCAAATATATCCAATTAAATGCCGCCCTTCTATGAGGCGAATCTTGTCACACTATAATTCTAAAATTACTCGAACATAACAAAAATTTAACAGAACCTACTATCCTATCACTTTTAAGGTTAAAGTTACAGGTAATTGTAACAGACAGTGTATTTGATATGGGGCTTAGAAGATTCTTTAGCTTAAAGAGAAGAGAACAGGAAATATTCGATTTCATACACAGACATATAGGATTGACTATAGCAGCGGTCGATCACCTAAAAGTATTAATAGAGTATTTAAAAATGCATGAATTTGATTCACTTCAGAGAAATTATTCTGAGATCGATCTTTTAGAGAAGAAGGCTGACGATGTTCATAGAAAAATTGTTGAAAAGATCTCTGAAGGAGCTTTCTTTGGTGGAATGAGGGAGGATTTTCTAAACATACTAGAAAAGGTGAACAATATTGCAGACAGCGCCAAGGACTCAGCTAAGATGCTAATAGTAAGGAGGCTAGAGGATGAGATTATAAATTATATATTTGAGGATGAGGACTTCATTCGCTTCTTCTCATATTGCCTATCTGCAGTAGTAGAATTGAAGGAAGTCATAAATGGATTGGAGAAAGGCAGAGATGCGGCTTTAAAGCATATCAGTATCGTTGAAGATTATGAAGAAAAAGCGGATGAGGTTAAAGCAAAAGTGTTGGAGCGCATATTCAAAAAGGCTGATGAATTTAATGTATTGAGCGTGATACAACTTAAAGATTTCATAAACATAGCTGATAACATCGCAGATAATGCAGAAGATGTAAGTGATATAGTGCTTATATTGATAGCAAAAGGTTACAGTTAAAGTGTTATACATAATATTTTCCTTGGCATTAGCAATAGCCTTCATATTTGGTTGGAATAACTCTGGTTTATGCATAGGGAGCTTGACGAGTTCAGGATTGTTATCCTACAGAAGAAGTGTAGTATTAACAAGCCTGGGCTTGGTCATGGGAGCCTTGATAGAAGGAGGCAAGATGGAAAGAACTTTGATTGGGTCTGTAACCGAGAATATCACTACTGTAGCATTGTTGAGTGTCTTCATCATAACTTTCTCTTTGATGCTGGTATTCACCCTCCTTCATATCCCTATCAGTATGTCACATGTAGTCGTAGGGGCTTATGCAGGTGCGAGTTTTGCTAGTGGTTTATTCCTAAACATCGTTAATTTGGAGGTGATAATTCTATCTTGGCTCCTGGTTCCAATATTAAGTGCCTTAATTACAATTTTATTTTATACATTAATCGTCAATATAGTCAAGCATTTCAGCCTTCTTACTCTAGATGCCTTCAATAGGTTGTCGGTCATGGTCATAATATTTTACATCGCTTATGCCTTAGGGGCAAACAACGTAGGCTTGATCAATGGTCTGTATACACCATTTATCCTTGATAGTACTCTTCTGGAATTTATAGTTATAGTTATGGCAATATCTGTCGTATTGGGCACAATAATATTTAGTAAAAGAATCATGAAGACGGTCGGAGAGGATTTGATCGTTCTGAGTCCCATAGGTGTACTTACAAGTATGTTTAGTAGTGCTCTGTTGATGTGGTTCTTTACTCAATACAGTATACCAATATCTATAACTCAGGCTGTGATAGGTGGGATCGTAGGAGCTGGCTTCATAAAAAGGCATGTTATATTCAATAGAACAATCCTGTATGAGGTAATTGGTAGTTGGGTTGCTGTAATGGTTATTGGTTTTACACTATCTTTCTCAATCATAAAGATCTTTGCGTAATTCCTGATGATAGGAATCATATCTTCGACTCTAGCAGACATTCCATAAGAAGATATTCTAACTTGAAGATTTAAAAATCGAATTATTAAAGTAAGTTGAGGTGAGAAGCTAAGTAGATGTATGAGAAGATCAGGGACCTATAAAGCCACAGTTTATGCACTTATAGTCCCTTGAGAATTTTCTGCACTTCTCACATCTCCATATAACTACCTGACCACAATTGAGGCAGTAGAACTTCACCGCCTTCTCCCCAGGGGCTATAGGCCTATTACAAGAGGTGCATGTTGGAAGGGATATTCTCTCCGACATTTCATCATCACTGAAATTTTAATAGATATATGCTTTCCTATCAAAATAGCAATGCTTCTAATTTTAATATGGCCTCGATTCCTCTTACTTCACGTGGTAGTTGGGGAAGTATTGCCAGACCAGGCTCCTTACCATATCTCTCTTTAAGTGAATCGATGTAATCTTTCTGCATGCTAGCCCTCTGCTTGATAAAGTCACAAGTACAGATATCTTCCGTAACAACGTAGTTGACTAGGATCCTGCTGACAAACATGCCAAAAGCTTCAAGCTCCTTACGAACTCTCTCTGTTTGACGAACACCTAGAGCTTCAGGAATTGTTACAATTATCGCGTGAGTCTTCTCGTCCTTCAGCATATCTAGAACCCTTTGGGCCAACTTTTCCCATGATGCAATTATATTTAATGGGTCTCTCTTCGCCCTACCTTTTATGAGGGTATCTACTGCTTGGCGCACTCTTACATATAATCTTGCAGCTTCACCTAAATGTGTATAAAATTTATCTTGTAACTTAACGAGTGAGAGGGTGCCTCCTGCAGGGGCAGTATCCCAGACTATCACATCATAATCAGCACTTTCATAAAAGTCGAGTATGTAACTAAGCGCGAATTCCTCATCTATGCCCGGTGCCCCAGCGATATAATCTATTATCTCTTTACCCACTGGCAAGAATGACGATAAGACCTCGTAAACCTCCTCTCCAAACTTTTCTTTCCACCTTTCTATCACAAGCTCGTAATCTAACTCTACAGCTTTGAGTCCTTTATAGGGAGGCACATGGGTGATAGTGCCCCTGATGTCAATTTCCAATATATCCGATAATGAAGGGGTTGGATCGGTCGAGATAAGTAGTGTTCTCAGCCCTCTTTTTGCGAAGTGTAAAGAAGTAGCAGTTGCGCATGTTGTCTTGCCAACTCCCCCTTTACCGCAAAAAGCTACGATCTTTGGATCCTCGATATCGAGGTAACTTAGCCCTTTAATAACCTTCAAGTCTATCCTCAACTAATGATACGTAGGCCACCTTAATAGTTCATCTTTAGAACATAATAACTTCTGATCGATCTCCCCGATCTGGCTTTTTAATTGTTGAAGTCGTTCTGCACGTAATCTAGGATTGCTGATTTTTATTATCTCATCTATCTCTTTTAGTGCTACACGAGCGGATTGTATTCTTATAATTATTTCCTCAGAGGTGTTAGAATCGATAAGATCGAATTGAGTTTTTATGCGATTTAATAGATAAGCAACATCGTACGTAGTCTCTACCAATTCATCTCTAGTCATCCATGATGTCTGATAATTTAAGAAATACTTCCAGCTGGGATAAGTCATGGCTTGCCTATATTCCTCGACTTCCTTAAAGAACAACTTATATCCATGATTTTTAGGATCTTCAAATACTATGCTCCCCGGGTCTAAAAAGGGAGCTAGTGGGGCGATAAAAGGGTGAAGCTTTTTATCTTTTCCAAAATTTTCTAGCAGATTTTGACAATACTCTGCAGTATCCAGTACCGACTCCGTTGTCTGATAGGGAAGGCCCATCATAAAAAAGATATCGAGCCTTTGGCACCCAAGTTTGAATGCGTTCGATATTGTCTTCTCAAGTTCATCGTTCCCATAAGGTCTCCCAAAGGCACGGCGTACAATCTCATCATGGGACTCAGGTGAAATCTCCAAGCTGAAGTTAGGAACACTCTTGGCGATCTTCTCTATGTAGTCTTTACCGGCCGGCATAAAAAGCTCTATCACTATTGGATTATCCACCTTCTCTCTTCTCATTACATCAAAAACTGATTCGGCATATTTTTTCCCAACTATACGAAGGTCACCTAAGATGAATATGGGCGCATCTAAATATCGTTGTATGATCTTCATCTCTTCAACGAGTTTTTCTGGCCTGAAGTATGCAAGAGAAGACCTATTGTAACTTCTTTGATAAGCGTACTTGGAGCCGCCACAAGTTATACAATTGAAGATGCAACCTTTACAAGCCAGAACAGATGTTATTGGATATCTGTTCCATTCTTCACATGGCAGATGGCCCAATACATCCCTATACCTTAAAGCAGACTTCACCATATAGCCACAATCTATTGTAAAGTCGTCTAAACTTTCAGGCACGAAAGAGAGGGGGTTGGTATGTATCTTTTCATCAGAATCTCTCCATGTGATGTTCGGTACATTTTCAGGACTTCTACCTTTCTCTATATATTGCATCAGTTGGAGTAAAGGTTGCTCTGTTGAGTCGCCACGAATAACACAATCCACATACGGATAGTTCTCAACAATTTGGGTATGAAAATATGTTGATGACAAACCCCCCAAAATAACTGGAGTGTTTGGGTGATGTTTCTTGACTATACGTGCAAGATCCAGACTTCCTTGGACATGAACTAGCCAATGAAAATCTATCCCAAAGGCTTTGGGATCAAGCTTTTTTATAAGATTCTCAGGATCGAATCTTTGATCCATAAGCATCTTCAAAGCTACGTTGACTATGCGTACATTATACCCATGTTGCTCTAAATATCTTAAAATGCTAATAAAACCGATAGGATACATGTCAAAGATAGGAGTAGGCGGCACAACATCACTGATAGGTCCATACATTATCGCTTTCTTTCTAAAATCGTATATACTTGGTGCATGAAGGAGCACTAGGTCTGGCTTGGGCATCTCTAAGACAATGCCATCAAATGATGGTTTATAACATTTTTTAGCTCATGAATTAGATAGGGTACTCACCGGTTGAGCAGCCACCTGAATACTCGGAATCTGCACTTGGGTGCCTTTTAGTAGCCATTTTCTATGACTGCTTTTACACAATCTCCGGTTTTATGTCCAGATCTTCCACAGCCTCCTTAAAGATAATGACGGTTACGAGAGTTGGCTTCTATCTCGATCTTTATAATGGCTGTCGTTATGCCCTTCCTAACCTCTTTCATTATGCCTTCTAAATTATTTCTTGTACTAATTTGCAACTCAAATTAAAACATGATCATACATCTCCATAATACAAGAACTTTCAAGAGGAATAGAGCTTGGTCGAAATCTTTATTCTTATTCTTTTGGAATTTTAAGAGAACCCTTGAATATCTCAAATACAACTCCAGCGCCCAGTTTCATCAACTCCAAAGCTAAGGATGGGTCTTCTTTTATCATGGCTAATATTTGGAATATTCCTATAGAATGATAATCGAAATCAGCTTTATCTTCCAACCTCTCTAGAATATTCGAGGAGGCTATAGTCTTAAATAAACGCTCTATCCCCTCATTTTCAAGTTTTTCATAGATTTTTCTTGCTTGAGACATCACCATGAACTCTTTTCCAAAGATTTTCCTCCACTGAACTTCATACTCTCTTAGGGCTGATGGATCGTTGAGAAGCAAGCT